>JANLTF010000215.1:0-1557 GCA_031362825.1 Acidobacteriota bacterium
CGAGGTTGAAACGCCGCCCTTTACGGCGATTTCGAGGGGCGAACACCCGTATCGATTCGCGCACGATACGGCCGCTTTTCCGCCGACAACAAGCGAATCAACGTGAAAGACGTCACCCGCAATAAACTCCTCGAGCAGGTAAGCATCCGCACGGTCACTTAGATCCTCGTTCTCATTAAGTTGGTCGTATATACGCCATACCAATTCCGGGTCATCCAATTTCTTGATCCCGATCGCCGACGCGTCCGCACGCGGCTTTACCACCCAAGTAGAATTCACCCGTTTCATAAGCTCGCCGATCTCTTGATAATTTAGGAGGTGAACGAAATTTGCTTGCCTTATGCCCGACCGTGCGGCTCGCTGTCGCATCGCGAGTTTGTCCCTAAATAGTCGTGCCTGTGAGCTGAGCATTCCTGGCAAACCAAAATGCTCACGCAAGCGGCCGGCTGTGATCACATCTCCTTCTTCCAGAGCTACAATGTGGGTCGGTTTGTCTCGCGCTGCCAGATCGACCGCCGAGATCAAAAACGAAGCTATTGTTCCATCATCAGCCACGGGGATGACCCCGTCCAGGCAATCGAACGCCCAGTCGTCATTAAGCTTGGTTTCGCGTGTAAGCAAAAAAACGCGATGCCCGAGACTTTTACATTCACGGATAAAATCATTGCCTTTGAAATAGCTAGCAAGACAAAATACCGTATTGATTTGAACAGGCCGCTTTGCCATTAAATACCAACTGTCCGGATATTTCCAGAGCCAGTCAATTATTACTTTTTCGGCATTTCCGGCTCAAGGGCGGTATCGACTTTTCACGGGTAATCCTTTGTTGTTATTTGGATCTGTTGGCTTGTCCAAATTGCAACTGTATCAGCGAGGTAATAGAATTATCTTTTAATTCTAATCCGGTCGCTATCGCTCCCGGTTCTGACAATAACCATGAAAACACGCGTTGGAGTTATTTTTGGCGGCCGCTCAGGCGAGCATGAGATCTCTTGTCGGTCGGCAAGAACCGTTATTGAGCAGGCGAACCCGGAAAAGTATGAGATCGTGCCGATCGCGATCACAAATGACGGCGTATGGCTCGATGCCGCTGAGTCTCAGATGTTTTTTGATAACGGCGGCAGACAAGAGACTGGAGACACGAGACAGGAGACCGAACATCAGGAACTCTTGTCTCCCGTCTCCCGTCTCCTGTCTCCAGACTCGCTAGACGTCGTCTTTCCCGTGCTTCACGGCACGTACGGTGAGGACGGCACCATTCAGGGGCTGTTTGAGATGGCTGACCTGCCTTATGTTGGCTGCGGGGTGCTGGCATCGTCGTGCGGGATGGACAAGGCGTTTATGAAGACGCTGTTTCGCGACGCGGGCTTGCCTATATGTGGTTATGTATGGTTCCTGCGGGACGATTGGGAACGCAACCGCGAAACGACGCTGACGCAGGTCGCGGACAAACTCGGTTTTCCGTGTTTTGTAAAGCCCGCGAATCTCGGTTCGTCAGTCGGCGTTTCAAAGGCCGTGGACAGGGAATCGCTTGCCAAGGCGATCGAACTCGCCGCC
>JANLTF010000240.1:0-4518 GCA_031362825.1 Acidobacteriota bacterium
AAGGTTTTTATGCCTTACCGAACGGCTCGAAAGGTCGCTCCCGACCGCGAGGAGACGGTGCATATTATTCAGGCAAAACCAGGCCAGATCACCGCCGCGGTTCAGGAGGTCGAAGGTATTCTTCGTCAACGCCGCGGCGTCCAATTTGGCGAACCAAACAATTTTGACGTAAAAACCGCCGATAATTTTATTGCTCAATTTGACGGCATCATCGGCGGAGTTGGGATCGCGGCGATTGCGATCTCTTGCCTCGGGCTGCTGGTCGGTGGCATCGGGGTGATGAATATCATGCTCGTATCAGTGACCGAACGCACAAAAGAGATCGGCATTCGCAAAGCCATCGGAGCAACAAAAAACGCCATCGTTCTGCAATTTCTGCTCGAAGCGATGACGCTAACTTTTTTTGGCGGGATAATCGGTGTTTTCGTCGCCATCGGCATCAGCAATCTGATAATGCTGTTTGTGCCGAGCATCCCTGCGCAAGTTCCGCCCTGGGCCGTTATCGCCGGCCTAGGCACATCTATCGGCGTCGGTCTGGTTTTCGGCGTCCTGCCTGCTCGCAAAGCATCAAAACTCGACCCTATCGAGTGCCTGCGTTACGAGTAATTTCAAGTTCACGGGCATTTAGTGCGTACCATTGGAAAGTCAATGCCGGCGGATCTGCCGTCCATCGTCCCCTCGATACGTCCAGTCATTTTCGCCGCAGTAAAAGAATAGATCACTCTTTGCGGAAAATCGTGAGCCTTATTCTCGAACACGAACCGGCCGCCATCTGAGCTGATCAATTTGAACGAGGTGTCAGCCGGATTTTCTTTTGGCCGCGATACAAAGTAAATACCGTCATCGCGCTGCTCGATCCTCATAGCCTCATAGCCCGTTGTTTTAGACCGAAATACAGTTTGGCTGATTCCGAACAGAGTTCCGCCGCTCGGCTTTGTCCAGACCTCGGATTGCGTGGTTTCTTTTGTATTTTTCGCGCTCGTCCAACATCCCGCCATTCCGGCAAGATCCTTAAATTCAAATCTCTTTTCTTGAGCTGCGTTCGAAACAGGCAGTAACAGTGCGAGTAATAATATTCCAATACTATTTTTCATATACTTTTAACGATTCGAACTAAATAAGTTCGATCGTCTGTTCGTACTGCGGCACGACGACGTTCCAGCCAAATTCGTCACGTATGTGCTCAGCCATCGCCTCGGCGGCATCGGGTTCGCCGTGAGTCGTAAAAACTGTTTTTGGCGTCGAACGCAGCCCACTTAGCCATTTGATAACAGCTTTCCAATCGGCGTGTGCAGAAAAGCCTTCGACCTTTTCGACGTGGCATTTTACCGGTATCCAATGCTTCATTATGCGGACCTCGCGTTCGCCGTCTTGTATATGGCGTCCGGTCGTTCCCGCGGCTTGATAGCCGACAAAAACGAGGGTCGCATTCTCATTTGGAAGCAGTCGCATCGCATGATGCAACACGCGTCCACCGCTCAACATCCCCGAAGCAGAAATAATTATCCTCGCTCCTTTCAGCTCGTTCAGATGTTTTGACTCTTCGCGGCTCGACGCCGTTGACATCGACGCTGTCCGCAAAGGGTGCCGCTTGTTTGCGAGTATCGAAGCGTATTCGCGATCATGCTCTTCGTGCCAGCGGTTATAGACCTGCGTCGCTTGTGAGGCCATTGGCGAATCAACAACGACCGGTAGAATCGGTATCCGTTTCTTCTCCTCGAGTTCGCGGATCATATACAGCACTTCCTGCGTGCGGCCAACGGCAAACGCCGGAATCAATATCGGAGCATTACGTTTGGCGGCATCATTGATAATGTTCGCCATCTGAGTTTCCGAGTCGATGTCGCCATGCAAACGGTTGCCGTAAGTTGATTCGCACATCAGGTAATCGCAATCCGGCGGAGTTGCCGGATCATTGACGATCGGCTGATCGTAATGGCCGAGATCGCCGGAGAAAAGAAACTTTATTGACGAGCCGTCGTCACGGGCATTTACCATCTCGACCAGCACAAGGCTTGCACCCATGATATGCCCAGCGACCATAAAGCTCGCGGTTACGCCTTCGCATATCTCATACGGCTGGCCATCGTTGGGCACCGGACGAAGCAACTCCAAAGCCGCACGTGCGTCATCCTCGTCGTAGAGCGGCAACGCCGGCGTGTGGCTCGTCAGGTCGTGGCGGTTTCGGTAATCAGCCTCTTCTTCCTGAAGGCGAGCGGAATCGGGTAGCAATATCTTTAACAGATCGCCGGTCGCACGCGAGGTGGTAACCTGTCCATTAAAACCAAGCTTTACGAGCCGCGGCAGCCATCCCGTGTGATCGATATGGGCGTGTGTAATGATGACCGCATCAATTTCCGCAGGTGTGAACGGCGGATCCTGCCAGTTCCGTTCTCGCAGTTCTTTCAACCCCTGGAAAAGGCCGCAATCGACCAAGAGCTTCTTGCCATTGTGTTCGAGCAAATACTTGGAACCCGTAACCGTCCCTACGCCGCCGTAAAATGTGATGCTTGCCATACGAGCGAATTTACCACAAAAACAAAAAGATCAGACAATTGCCTGACCTCGAATAGACCAAATTTTGCTCTATTTCAGTTCACATACTCTTTGGGGAACCAAACGACTTTGCTCGGAATAATATTCTTCGACTGTTCCTTTCGTTCCCGTGCGACGGCGAGCAAGGTCTGAGGCGTCTCGCCGTCCTTCCAGAATGTCGATATTCCAAAATTCAGATCGATCTGAATGCTTTGGGTATCGTTGACCGCATATTTGCATCCGACAAATTCGGTGTGGATCCGGGCGACGATCTCTGCGGCAACCTTCTCGGGTGCGGTCGGCAAGATCACAAGAAACTCGTCGTTCGACGATCTGGCAAAGAAGTCCATCTGCCGCAGCTGCTCTTTGATCTTCTGTGCAACGAAATTGAGTATACGGTCTCCCGCAGCGTGCCCAAAGCGTTGATTAACATCGGCAAAATATTTGATATCGACCGCCAAAAGAGACAGAGGTCGGCCTTCTCGGTTTCGCTGCGATTCAGCAAGCTGGTTTTCAACGATCATAAAGAACGCCCGCTCGTTCGGAAGGTCCGTAACAGGATCTGTAAGTGCATTCGAGATATTTTGCTCAAACGACAACGAACCGAGCACCATCGGAGCAACGCGTTCGCAAACCGCTTCGAGCAAGTTGGCGGCTTTATCGTCAAAGGCAGACTTAGAACGCGAATATAACTTAAGAACCGCAAAGATCTCGCCGTTTCGTTTCAACGGAAGCGCCGCGGCCGTTTCGAAGCCTCGAACAGCATCTGCCGGCACCGCCTGGCCCGCTAAGTTCAAACCGCGATCGATCTGCACGTTTCCACTGGCTACCGAAAACCCTGAGAGACCGCTAGCGAGATCGCTTTCGATGCCGCGAAGCCTTTCAGAACCTTCGCCATCGGTCTGCACTATCCGCATCGTCGATTCGGCCCGGTCGATCATGAATAAAACGCAAATGTCGAACGGCAAAACGTCTCTGACACGGCTCGCCATTAGTCGAAACATATCCGCGGGCTTTAGCGCAACACCAAAATACGAAGCCGCCTCTTCGATGGAGAAGAGCTTTCGTTCGATCTCTTGATCATTTCCGGTGGTCGTCGATTGACCGCCAAACCAATGCCGATTCTCTTCGCGTCCGACAAACGCCACGGCACAATACATCAGGAACACGACGATGATCCCTGAAAAGGCCTTCGTTTTGGTATCCAACTCAAGTGATGAATTCGCCAAAACAAACGCCGCAATGATCGCCGCAAGCGAAACTCCAACAAAGACCAATGGGTTTCCCAATTGGGCGGACAGAGGCTTCACGTTAGCATTTTGTGTTTCTGAAATATTCATTAACGTCAACGGCAGGATGGAAAAGGAGGGCAAATGGAGGAATTAACTCCAAAATAATAATAACTTTGTTTCAGGGATTAGGTCAACATTTTTCTGCGCCGCTCAATAAATACGGGCATTGCGCGAGGTTACATAAATCGGCTAAAAAATAGTTGAAAAATAATTCAAAAAAAGTGATTTTTTAAGCGATTTTGGGTTGACAAAAGCTTCGGGTATTTCTATTCTCTCGTTTGCCGAGAAAAAGAAAGAGTTCTCGTCAAAAACGGTTGTGTTTCATCAACCGAACCCTGAAAACAGGATTGAATAACTTTGAGAAAGAAAGGAGTCTTATTAAAATGACAAAAGCATTTGTATTATCAGCAGTTTTGGGCCTCAGCGCCCTCGGAATGGCTTGTGGCGACGCTGCAACCAACAACGCTAACAAAACCAACACCAACGTTAAGCCTGCTACGCCTGTAGCGGCAACACCGGTTGCACCTGCTACACCAGTAGCACCGGCAACACCGGCAGCAGCAACCCCTTCGACAGGCATGAAACCGGCAACCCCGACCGCACCTGCGGCTGCTACACCGGCAACAAAGAAATAGTCTTTAGAGATTTATCTTGAAGAACTAAAGACTCGACCGCTCCGGCGGTCGAGTCT
>JANLTF010000265.1:0-12841 GCA_031362825.1 Acidobacteriota bacterium
AGTGAAGATAATATTACTGAGGCAATAAGAGATGTCAGAAGGGCCCTGCTGGAAGCCGACGTAAATCTCAAAGTTGTTAAGGATTTTATTAACAATGTCAAAGAAAAAGCAATTGGCCATGAAGTTATAAAGAGTATTTCACCGGCTCAGCAATTTATTAAAATAATTAATGATGAACTAATTGAGATGATGGGTGGCGAAAATGTCGGCCTGACCATAGCTGATAAATCACCGACTATTTATATGATTGTCGGTTTGCAGGGTTCCGGTAAAACCACCTCGACCGGTAAGATCTCACGCTGGCTGGCGGACAATCAGGAACGCAAGCCTTTGCTCGTGTCGGTTGACGTTTATCGTCCGGCAGCACGAGAGCAATTAAAGGTTGTCGCAAATGCTGTAAACGTTGCTGTTTACGAAGCGAAAGAGACCAACGACCCGATGACCATCGTTCGCGGAGCGATGAAATATTCGGTCGAGATGGGCTTTGACACGCTGATGATCGACACGGCCGGGCGTCTGCATATCGACGACGACCTGATGGTCGAACTCGAGCAGATCAAGGCCGAGACCAAGCCTGTCGAAGTTCTGTTTGTCGCCGATGCGATGACCGGGCAAGATGCGGTAAGGTCCGCAGAGGTTTTTCACGAGCGTGTCGGCATAACAGGCGTTGTCCTGACCAAGATGGACGGCGACGCCCGCGGCGGTGCGGCCCTTTCGATCAAGCAAGTTATCGGCCAGCCCGTAAAATTTGTCGGTGTCGGCGAAAAATACGACGCGATCGAGCCGTTTTATCCGGATCGTATCGCTCAGAGAATCCTCGGTATGGGCGATGTTTTGTCGCTGATCGAGGAAGTTCAGGGCAAGATCGACGAGAAAGATGCGCAAGAGCAGCTGCGCAAAATGACGAGCAATCAGTTTACTCTCGAAGATTTTCGTAATCAGCTGGGGCAATTTAAGAAGCTCGGTTCGATATCAAAATTGATGAAGATGCTTCCCGAACAGATGACCGGCGGCATGCAGATCACCGACGAGCAATCGGCCGTCGTCGATCATCAAATGCAGCGTACCGAGGCGATCATCGGTTCGATGACCAAGCTCGAACGCAACAATCACAAGGTCATCGACGCCAGCCGCAAGACGCGTATCGCGAACGGCTCAGGCTCGACGATCGCCGAGGTCAACCAACTCATCCGCCAGTACGAGCAGATGAAAAAGATGATGGCCAAAATGAGCAGCGGCGGCATGTTTGGTGGACTTGGCAAAAAAGTGATGGGCGGCCTCGCCGGCGGCCTTGGCGGATTGCTAGGCGGCGATATGGGACTTGCGGATAATGACGATAACTCGAACGGTAGTGAATCATTATCGAGTAGGATCAAGAAGAAGAAAAGACACAAGAAACGGAGATAGTTAGTTGTTCGTCGGTCGTTGGTATCTGCAACGGGCAACGATCCACCAACAACGAACCAACAAAATTATGTTAGCAATTAGTTTAATGAGAATGGGCGCAAAGGGGAAACCTTTTTACCGCCTCGTGGTTAAGGAAAAGCGTTCCAAACGTGACGGGAAATACCTCGAAAACGTCGGAACGTATAACCCGATGATCGATCCTGCGGAAGTGACATTAAAGCACGATCGCATCAATTACTGGATCGGTGTCGGTGCTCAACCGACCGACACTGTCAAGAGCCTGATCAAGAATAATCCGGTCGAAGTCGCGGAAGTCTAGATAGTCTCGGAAGTCTAGGGAGGGATTCGTCCTCTTCCGACTTCCTAGACTTTATTGACTTGCAAGACTTCCGAGACTCTTATGAAAGAAGCTGTCGAAAGCATTATCACGGCCTTGGTCGGCGAACCCGATCAGGTCGAGGTGACCGAGGATACGGACGGTAAGAACGTGCGTATCGAGGTTCGCGTTGCCGAGCACGATATGGGCCGGATCATCGGCCGCGAAGGCCGCACGGTCAAGGCTCTCCGCAGCATTCTATTCGTCGCTGGGCAGCGTCATAACAAGCGATATCAGCTCGATCTGGTCGAGGACTAGTTTAAGTCCGATGGAAGACCTGGTCGCAGTTGCTAAGATAACAAAGACGCGCGGGCTAAAGGGCGAGGTCGTTTGCGACATTCTGACCGATTTTCCCGAGCGTTTTGACGATCTCGACGATGTCATTGCAGTGATGCCCGACGGCAAGCGGCGGGAATTGAAAATTGAACGCCATTTTTTTCAAAATGGCCGTGTCGTTTTGGGATTTGCCGGATTCGACTCGATAGAACTGGGCGAGACGCTTCGCGGAGCCGAGATCTGCGTGCCTGAGACGGACGCTATCGAACTCGATGAAGACGAGTTTTTCGATTGGCAGCTCGAAGGATGTTCGGTCGAGACGATCGACGGAATGCCGATCGGCGAAGTTACCGAACTGATGCGAACGGGCGGCACCGAATTGCTCGTCGTTAAGGGCGAGTCGAAAGAGTATCTGATACCGTTTGCCGAGGCGATCTGTGTCGAGGTCGATGTTGAAAATACGTTGATTCGTGTTGATCCGCCGGACGGGCTATTGGATTTCTGACGGAACGCAGGCTGCCAGCCTGCGAGTTGGTCTAAGTGAAACGCAGGCAAGCTGCCTACGTTCCGACGATGAAAATCGACGTTTTAACAATTTTCCCCGAGTTCTTTGACCAGGTCTTTGATTTCGGGATAATCCGCCGGGCAAAGCTCGCGGAAATTGTTGAGATAAACGTCCACGACATACGCGAGTATTCGACGGACAAGCACAAAATGGTCGATGACCGTCCATTTGGCGGCGGTGACGGAATGGTTCTGAAATGCGAACCGATCTTTGCCGCAATTGAAAATTTGATAGGGACGAGCAATCGTTATGAGTACCCGAAAGGGACAAGAGTGATCTTGCTCTCGCCGCAGGGAAAGCCTTTCAAACAGGCTGACGCACAGGCCTTTGCTGACGACGCAGAGGATATCGTAATGATCTGCGGCCGCTATGAGGGCGTCGACGAACGGGTGAATGAGACGCTCGTGACGGACGAGATATCGATCGGCGATTACGTCCTTTCAGGCGGCGAACCGGCGGCTATCGTCATCGCCGACAGCATAGTCCGGCTTTTGCCGAACGCTCTGGGAAGCGACACATCGGCGGAGAACGACTCGTTCTCGGACGGGTTGCTCGATTGCCCGCATTACACGCGGCCGGCGGATTTTAGGGGAATGTTGGTTCCCGAAGTTTTGTTAAACGGCAATCATGCCGAAATTGAAAAGTGGCGCTCTATTAAGGCGCTCGAAAAAACGCGATTCTATCGCAGTGATCTATTAACAGGAGAAAATGGTGATATGTAACCGGTAAATACCGCTTACCTCTGGCCGAAACTTAAAATGAACAGACTGGATTTTATTGAAAAACAACAAATTAAAGAGAATATTCCTGCGTTTCAACCGGGCGACACGCTTCGGGTTCACGTCCGCATTAAGGAAGGCAACAAGGAACGTCTACAGGCGTTCGAGGGTATTTGCATCGCCCGCAAACACGGCGGTATTCGCGAGACCGTGACGGTTCGCAAGGTCAGCTTCGGCGTAGGCGTCGAGCGTATCTTCCCGCTCCACGCAACAGTGATCGACCATATCGACGTCATTCGCCGTGGTAAGGTCCGTCGTGCAAAGCTCTATTATCTACGCGATCTGCGTGGTAAAGCTGCCCGCATCAAGGAACGCGATACACGCGCAAAGAAAAAGCCTGTCGCCTAGGCACGAGGTACTGAAAATGGCAAACGCGGGAAAGTTCGATTCATTTGAGAATGATGGATCGGACTCCCGCGTTTCTTTGTTTGACGATCTCTATGTCACAACCATCGGCACGGAGTTTGAGAAACAAACGCAATTAGAAGGGTTCCGTCTCATTGCAGGGGTTGATGAAGTTGGACGCGGATGCCTCGCCGGACCCGTAGTTGCGGCGGCGTGTATTCTGGACCTTAGCAAAGCGTTGCCGGATGGCATTGATGATTCAAAAAAGCTCACCTCAGAGAAACGAGACGAGATCGCCGCTCAATTAGTAATAGATTGCATCGCCTACGCAATCGGCCAGGTCGAGGCCGACGAGATCGACCGCATCAACATCCTCGAAGCGACAAAAAAGGCAATGCTCATTGCCATACAAAAGCTCGATCCGCAGCCCGACTTTTTGCTCATTGACGCACTTCGCCTCAAACAATCGCCCCTGCCGCAAAAGGCGATAATCAAGGGCGATTCCGTATCGGCTTCGATCGCGGCCGCGTCTATCCTTGCCAAAACTTTCCGCGACCAACTGATGACGGCATACGATGCCGAGTTCCCTCAATATGGCTTTGCCGGCCACAAAGGCTACGGTGCCATCACCCATTTTGCCGCGATCCGCGAGCACGGCCATTGCCGTCTGCATCGAACGTCATTTCGCGGTGTTCTTCCCGCAACTGACGTTTGAACGCCCGAGTGTTCCGTTCCTTCACACAAATCACACGTTTAGAGCTATACTGATTTTTCGAAAGCCTTAAGGAGAATTTGTATGCCTATGTTCCGACGCTTATCACTTCCGCTCTTCGCGGTCGCATTCTGTCTTGCTATCTCAATTTCCGCCGACGCCCAGGCAACCCGAACTTGGGTTTCAGGCGTCGGAGACGACGTCAATCCGTGCAGCCGAACAGCGCCGTGCAAGACATTTGCCGGTGCGATCTCAAAAACGGCAACCAATGGCGAGATCAATTGCCTCGATCCGGCCGGGTATGGCTCGGTGACCATAACGAAGTCTATAACCATTGATTGTGAAGACACGCAGGGCTCGATCCTCGCCTCACTCACAAATGGCGTGATAATCAACATTACTGCGGCCACAGACACCAAAAAAGCTGTTAAGCTTCGGGGAATAAGTATCAACGGTGCGGGTAATGGCATCAACGGGATCAGAATATTGGCTGCCAACTCGGTCAACGTTGAGGAAGTTGTGATCGACGGATTCACAACTCACGGTATTTCGGTCGAAACGACCGCCGGCACGCCAAAGATATCGGTTGATAGCACCACAATTCGAAGCAACGGAGGAAACGGGATCAACACCTTTGTTATCGGCGGAACCCTGTCGCTCGACGTCAGCAATATGCGGCTGAATAATAATGCCACTGGCCTTAATCTGAGCAACAATACCAAAGCGACGATAACCGACTCGGTAATAAATTCGAATACGACGGGTCTCCTTGCGGCGAACGCAACCTTAGGCGTAACGCGGTGCACGGTCTCAAATAATACTACGGGCATTTCGGCGAGTACGGGCGGCACGGTCCGGATCGCCGGTAATTTGATCACAGGAAACGGCACCGGCCTTGCGATCTCTGGGGGAACTCTGACCTCGTTTATTAGCAATATTTTTAACGGCAATACGGTTAACGGGGCACCGACTTCGTCTGTCTCGCTTCAGTAATTGAGCGTGTATTTACGATTGGCCGGAGGTAATAGGTCTCATCGGCTTAGAATCCGATCCACGCGGTGGGACATTTGGGGGACGAAAGGGTTATTGTCGTCTCAGTTCTGAATAACGGAGCGCGCATTTGGAGGGCCGTTTTGGCGGTGAGTAGGGCGAGGTGCGGGTCGTTCGCTCGTTGCGACAGATGAGCGAGGACGATGTGCCTTGCCGATCCGTCAAATTCGCCCTGTAGCCAATCTGAGAGGTCTTCGTTCGAAAGATGGCCTGTGCGCGACATTATTCGCTGTTTTAGATCCCAGGTGTACACCGAACAAGCACGCAGCATATCGCGGCTGTGATTCGATTCGACAACGATCGCGTCACAGCCTTTTAATTTTTCCTTGATCAGGTCGCTGATGTGGCCAAAATCCATGAGCGTCGCCACCTTGACGCCGTCTTTTTTGGCGACAAACCCGAAATTGTCCGCCGCGTCGTGGGGAACGCTGAACGGTTCGAAATCGATATCGCCGATACGGAATTCGCAAGTAGATTCGATCTCGACCGTCTTGTTCTTGAGGGCGGCCTGACGTTTCGACGATTCGCTGTCGCCGTTGTGGCCTCCGGCTTTGGTGGCGAAATAGGAATCCGCGGTCGGCCGAGAGATATAGACAGGACAAGTTACCGACGCCATCAAAACCCGCAAGCCTCCGGCATGGTCGCTGTGTTCGTGCGTGATCAATACTCCGTCGAGATCATTTTGATCCACGCCAACTTCACCCAGACGCCGCAGTATCTCACGCGAACTCATCCCAGCGTCAACCAGCACATTTGTGCGTTCGGACGAGATGAGCACCGCATTGCCGGTCGATCCGCTGCCGAGGACGGTAAATTTCATTTAATCCTTCTGATATTTAGGACGCAATGCCCTCGACATCGCACGCGATGATAGTTTGTGCGGGACGTGTGCCCCCAGCAACGAACCGACCTGATTGGCAAGGCCAGAGACGACCTTCATCTTACCCTTTTTTAGTCCCCGCAACGCCGTGTCGACAACCTGCTCGACCGTCTGTTGTCCTTTGACCTGAATCGGACGGTCGATATTAGACGCGGCGAAGAAGTTGGTTTTCGTCGAGCCGGGACATAGGGCCATGATTCGAATCCCAAGTGGTCGATTCTCTTCGGCGATCGCCTCTGAGAACGATGAGACAAAGGCCTTGGTCGCCGCGTACGTCGCCATAAACGGTATCGGCTGGAAGCCCGCCGCAGACGAAACGTTGATTATCGTACCGTGTTCCCGCTCGCGCATAGGGCCTAAGAATCGATGCGTCATCGCGACCAGCGAACGCACGTTTAAGTCGATCATCTCAAGTTCACGCTCACCGTCAAGCACTGCAAAATCGCCGACCGAGCCAAATCCGGCGTTGTTGATCAGCCAATCAACCTCAAAGCCATGCTTCAACGTCTCTTCGAAAAGCAGTTTGTCGGCATCGCGGTCGGTTAGGTCGAGGACGACGTAATGGGCTGTGATATTGTGCCTGAGCATCAACTCATCGCAAAGCTCGTGCAATGCCTTTTCGCTGCGGGCAACGAGGACAAGGTCGTGTCCGTCCGCCGCGAGGCGTCTTGCAAACGCCTCACCGATACCGCTCGATGCACCCGTGATAAGGGTTACTTTCATACTTCTTCGTCGTTCTTTACAAATGAGAAATAGACAGCCGAGATCCCGGAAACAATAATAGTAAGTGTACCAAAGAAACGAATTACCTTCGCGACACCTTTTGTTGATTCGAGCAGACCGGTCGATGTGAGCAGGTAGTTCCAGTCGTGAAAATCGCCGTCCTTGAGCGTCCCGCCGCTCGTCAGAACGAGTTGTCCGGCCACGGCGTCCGATGCGTAAACCCAAACATTCAACACGCTCTGGCCGACCCAAAGCATCACGATAGCCGCCGAATAATACTGCCGCCGCCAAACGAAATAGCCTGCAAAGATCAACGGAAAGATCACCTGAAACAGAGAACCACCCGCGATCATCATAAACTCGCCAAGCGGGCGAAACAGCAAATGTCCGGTCTCATGTAACGGCAGATCGACGTTGTCGAGAAAGCTGCCCTGCATCGGGTCCCAAGCGATCCAGAGAAAATAGATGCTCGCGAGTATCGCGAATATCAGTTTCGGAATATTTGGTTGCATAAGTTATCCGAGCCGTATCGAGATATCGTCATGCTTCGGTTTGAGGAACTCCTCTCGCGAGATGGCGTAGAAGACGCATTCCATGCCGTAAAACTCCTCCGTCTTTTCGTACTTCATCCCGCATTTTTCCATGATCCGCCAAGAGCCCTTGTTGTCTGGATCTGCCACGGCGACGATACGTTCGAGGCCGGCTATTTCAAAACCGTATTGCAGCCAGCCCATCGCACATTCATAACCATAGCCCTGACGCCAATATTTTTCGCTCAGGTTGTAACCGACCTCGATCTCGCCCGTATCTTCGAGCGGCTGCAGGCCGCTGGTACCGATGCGTTCGCCAGTCGATGTGAGTTCCATCACAGAAAAACCAAAGCCGAACTTTTCGTGGCACTCCAGATAGAAGGGCATTCGTTTCGTTAGTGCGTCGGCATTCTGCATTGCGGGGCCGCCGAGATAGCGATTAACGGCGTCGGGCGCTCGCATCTCGATCAGCCACGGCAGGTCTTCGGCAGATATCTTTTTTAGAATTAATCTTTCTGTTTCGATCATACGTAAAAATAAATGGAGCCTCGGGACCAGTCTATGGCGAAAGACGTGCGATGTCCCAGGTATCGCCATTTCGCTCGTAACAAATTCGATCATGCAAACGGCTCGGGCGTCCTTGCCAAAATTCGATGCGATCGGGGATCAGGCGAAAACCGCCCCAATGTGGCGGCCTTGGGACATGGCCGATCGCGTATTTAACCAGTAGTTTTGCGGCTCTGGTCATAATAACCGTTCGAGAATCGATCTTCTCGCTTTGGTCTGACGCCCAGGCTCCGACTCGACTTGTTAGCGGCCGTGAATCGAAATATTCGTCCGATTCCTCGGGCGACACTTTGCTTGTATTGCCGCTGATATTTACCTGCCGTTCCAATTCCGGCCAAAAAAAGTTCAAAGCGGCATACGGATTTTCGCCTAATTGTCGGCCCTTGCGGCTGTTGTAATTGGTAAAAAAGACAAATCCGTCGGAGTCGAATCCTTTGAGCAACACCACACGCGACGACGGCTTGCCTTCGGCATCGGCAGTTGAGAGTGTCATCGCAGTCGGTTCGTTGACCTCTGCTGCGAGTGCTTCGTTGAGCCACGTTTCGAACTGGACGAATGGGTCGGCCGACACTTTCGCACTCGACAGCTCTTCGCGCGAATATTCTTGCCTAATATCTGCGAGTTTTTTCTTGTCCATGAGTGTCAGATCTGATGGATCAGGAGGCCGTCTTTCAGTTTTGGCTCGAACCATGTCGATTTCGGCGGCATGATCTCGTTCATGTCCGATACCGCGAACAGGTCGTCCATCGTGGTCGGGAACATCGAAAATGCGACTGCATAGTCACCCGAATCGACCATTTTTTCAAGCTCTGCGGTGCCGCGTCCGCCGCCGACAAAGCTGATTCGTGTGTCGGTTCGCGGATCGCCGATGCCTAAGATCGGAGTGAGAACGAATTGCTGTAAAATACTCACATCGAGCCGTTCGATCGGATCTGGCTCGCGAAAGTACTGTACGTTGAAGGCCAGTTTGTACCACTGTCCGCCAAAATACATACACATCTCGCCGCGAGTATCGGGCGTTTTTTCGCCAGATTCCGAGATAACAAAACTCTCGCCTAGCTTTCCAAAAAACTCATCCTTCGACAAGCCATTCAGGTCGTGGACGACGCGGTTGTATGCGAGAATGTGCAGGTCTTCAGCCGGAAAGATGCCGGCCATGACGAAATTGTACTCTTCGTTTCCGGTGTGATCCGGGTTCTTTGCCCGCGAAAGGTCACGGGCCAGCTTCGCACTCTCAGCACGATGGTGGCCGTCGGCGATGTAGATCTCAGGAACATTGGCAAAAGCCGCCGTCCACGACCCCGTTTCGGCAATTCGCCAAACCGTCTGCTGCGCACCGGCCGAACATACAAAATCGTAAAGCGGCTCGCAGGTTAAGGTGTCGGCTATCAGCTTTCGTATCGTGTCCGTATTGCGAAAAGCAAGGAAGATCAAACCGGTCTGGGCTCCCACTGTGAGCATGTGCGAAGTGCGATCCTCCACCTTGTCAGGTCTGGTTTTTTCGTGCTTTTTGATCGTGCCATTCTCATATTCATCTACCGAACAGCATGCAACTATGCCCGTTTGAAATTGGCCGTTCGAGCCAAGCCGATAAATGTAGATCGCCTCATATGTGTCGGTGACCAGAATCCCGTCGCGGATGAATTGTTCAAGATTCTGCCGTGCTCGCTCATTCGCTGTCTCATGCGAGATCGTTTCGCCCTCAGGGAATTCGCCCTCGGCTCGAGTTACGCGGAGGAAACTAAGCGGATTTTCCGCTACCAACTCACGCACCTCCGAATCGTAGATCACGTCGTACGGCACACAGGCGACCCTGCTCGCCTTTTCGCTCTGCGGACGCAGGGCCTTAAATGTTTTGATTACGGACACAAAAATTCTCCTTGATCCTAGAAATTTGGCGTTGGCGTCGGAAGCGGCGATGATTGGAACGGCATATTAGGTCCGCCGTTGATCAGCTCGTCAAATTTGCGGTTCTCGTCTTCGATCTCCTGCTGGATCTGGTTCGCGGCACCGGCATTGTCGATCTTCCAGGCACCATCCTCAAAAACGAACGGTACTTTTTGCCATTGGCCGCCGGGTGTCTTTATTTCCAGCGTCGCCTTAGTTCCGTCTATTCTTTCATCGCGAAAGACCACTTCCTTCTGATTCTCGTTGAAAAGCGTCTGCCTTTTTACTATCTCATCAACGTTCGAGTTATTCGCTTTTGCTTCGCGCTCGTGCATCTTTATCGTGTCGTTCGAGAGCAGGAGCTTCATCGTCGTTGTGTCTTTTGCCTTGATCGCCTTTGTATAAGTTTTGAACGTCTCTTTCGGCGAAGCGGGCTTTTTATCGCCGCCGCAGGCCAAAATAGCCATTGCGACGAATAGGAATATCAGATTTCTTGACCAAATACGCATTTTACGGATACCTTTAACTCAGTAATCAAAACTTGAATTATAGCGTAAAAACGGAGAAAGGTCAGAATCGGGAGCTGGAGCACCCTTGGAATTCGACTAAGTAAGGAGACAGAAAAATGAAGCGAGAACTTCTTAACGAAGAGGCATTGTCAGCGGCATTGGATACCCTGGACGGCTGGATAGTCGATAACAAAAGCCTGAAACGGCACTGGAAGTTTGATAACTTTGCATCGGCTCTCGACTTTGTAACCCGCGTCGGAGTCCTTGCTGAGGCCGCCGATCATCACCCTGACATAACATTCGGCTGGGGATATGCAGAGCTGGTGCTCACCACTCACGACCGCGGCGGGATTACAGAGGTCGATGTTGCGTTAGCGATCAAGATCGACGGGTTATCGTGAAGCAGGCCTTGCAACGTCGCATGTTGTAAGGATGTCCTTCCGAAATGCAATGATCGAGCTGCCGTAGCGATTCTCCGCTTGGTTATAAACTTGTAGAACGGTGGCCGTGCCGTAAAGGCATTTTGCTCCGGCCCGGTACGTCACGACGCCGGTCACGGTGCGAAATTGACGTTGGGCGGTTGGAAGATCGCTGTATTCGAGCCAATTGTCCCCGGCAAAATAGATGCGAATCGGCGTGATCTTTTCCGCCGTGAGGCGTTCATTGATCGAGATGAGGACGGACTGATCGTCAAATGTGCCGGCGATCGGCATTTTGGTTTCGTCGAGCGAATCGCGCAGTACCATCGATTCGAATGTCGCGGTCATCTTTGGATATTTTGTAAGGCCCCGAGTGAAATCGCAGACGAATGCGGCCTTGGCCAGATAATCGTTGATCCCTCGCGGAAATCCAGCCTTATTTGTGATCCGCAGTTCATTGCTCCACCGCCCTGGCTTGCTGGCCGCCACATTTTTAGTGAAAATTGCTATCGCTCTATTATTGCCGGCCTTTCCGGGCGATAGGCTCATTTTTAGCTCGGTCAGATTCAGGTCGTCCTTGCGAAACTCAAGAACCTGATGGCTCTTTGCCGTCGTATCGCCCTCCGGGCCGTACTCGACAAAAAGTAAATAGCGTTCGCCCAGGTCTTCTTGGAAACGATAAACGAAGCGATCGAGCTTTCCGTTGAACTTTACATACAGCCACAGATTATCGCCATCGGTGATCTCTTTGCTAGTGTTCGCTTTGGCCTCGGCAAAATTCTTGGATTCGAGCTTGGTCAGGGCCATCTGCACATCGACATTCATAACAGCCGGTTTTACTTCCGGTGCTGTCCCGTTCTGTTCGGCCTCAAATCGACGGCGTTCCTGTTCGGTTCGCTCGACCTGCTCGGCTTTTTCCTTCGTACGCTCGTCGAGCGTCTTTCCCTGAGCCTGCCGTATCTGTGCCTGCGTTACGGACGTCAACGCGAATAAAATGATCGATAAAAGTGCAAGTTTTTTCACAATAATTACTACACGAACATTCGGGCTAATAGTTCCTTTCATGTCTGATTTTGCTAAGCTTGTCGCGAAGCCCATTAAATTATATCAGCAATTAACGAGTCTTTGCGCGTCGCACCGTAATCCGCTAAAATTAAGAGTTTGGTCAAACTCTTATTTATTTTCAGAGGATAATTATGTCGAATGTTCCAATCACAGTTGCACACGGCGACGGCATCGGGCCGGAGATTATGGATGCAACATTGCATATTTTGAAAGAAGCCGGTGCCCGGATCGATATTGAGACGATCGACATTGGCGAAAAAGTATATCTCTCGGGCAACTCTGCCGGTATAGCGCCGGAATCGTGGGAGAGCCTAAGACGAACAAAGGTCTTTCTTAAGGCTCCGATCACGACACCGCAAGGCAGCGGTTTCAAATCCTTGAACGTTACCGTCCGCAAAACTCTGGGACTATATGCCAATATTCGTCCGTGCGTCTCGTATCACCCATTCGTTGATACCAAACATCCGGTGATGGATCTGGTGATCGTGCGCGAGAACGAGGAAGATACTTATGCCGGCATCGAATATCGGCAATCGGATATGGTCGAGCTTTGCCTTAAGCTGATCTCACGTCCCGGCTGCGAAAAGATCGTCCGATACGCATTTGAATACGCCGAAAAAAACAATCGTAAAAAGGTCACGGCTTTCATGAAAGACAACATCATGAAGCAGACCGACGGCCTGTTTCACCGAGTTTTTGACGAGATTGCACCGGAATACCCGGGCATCGAGGCCGATCACTGGATCGTCGA
>JANLTF010000266.1:0-1811 GCA_031362825.1 Acidobacteriota bacterium
GCGGCTTTGGCTTCGAGTTTGGCGAGCATTGCGTCGGATTCGCGACGGGCCGTCTCTTCGTCACCTGCGGCGAGGGCTGCTTTGAAGGCGGTGTCGTCGATATCTTCGAAAGTGGTGCGAGGCTGGGGCGTGAGGGCATCGGCGGACTGATCATTCGGCCTCGTCGCCCTCGGGATGCCTAGGATATCGTTTGCCTGTTGACGGCGTTCCCATGCTTCGATGTCGGCGAGATATTTGTCGAGGTCAGCACGCATCTTGTCTATCTGTTCATCGGTAAAGCCGAGACGACGGGCTTTGTAATAATCTTTGTCACACAGATCGAAGATCAATTCGCCGAGCAGCCTCGCGGATTCGCGGGGCGACGGAGCACTCTTTACTGCCGCCTGTGCAGCATTGAACTCTTCGCCAAAGACGACCTTTTCGTACTCTTCGACATCGGCCGATAGTTGGGCGATCCTCTCGTCGGAGACATTGAATTTTTCTTTGTATGTGTCGCGAAGCTTGTCACGGAGATTGATCATCCAATCGAGCCTTTTCCTGTTAGACCACTTTTCCCAATGGCCCGTGTCGAACGGGTATCCATCGTCCTTTCTCTCCGCCGTTTTCTTTCCGTGACTCTTTTTGGACATATGGTTGTCGCTCCAATTTTTTTGAACTATTTTGGTGTGAAGAATGTTAAACCGAATGCGTGAAAACGTCAACGCGGCCTAACGCCTGAAGGCGTCATTCTAAACTTTGCTGATACTTTTTTGCGCTCCGCTACGCCTTACTTGTCAGCAGAATCTCATTTGGCCCTTACTCACGTGCGGGCTGCTGACAGAGGAAATTATGCGAGCAATGAATAATCGTAAGGGTTTGGGGCGACGGGTTTTGTGTGTGATGTTTTTTTCGAGCTTGATGCTGCAGAGCGTCGGGGCGTTTGGGCAGCGGCGGCCGGCGGGGCAGGTGGCGGCGGCGAACAAGCCGGCGGGCAAATGCAATGGGGCTTGGACGGGCAATGTTACCTATACGCGCGATCAGTCGATGAACGACACCAAGACGACGCAGCGTATCAGCAACCGCGGCAAGGACACGCGGACGATGGAGATGCGTTACAACTACAAGGCCTCGGTCGCGGTGCTCGAGTCGCCCGACGGGAACGGTTCAAACATCGGCAAGGCGAACATCGATCATAATTTCTCAAGCAGCGACAAGACCGAGGCACGCGAAGAGAATTCGTGCGACCAGGGCAAGACGTGGCGTGTGATGTACGGCTTTTTCGAGTCAAAGAGCGAGGTTCGCGGCCAGGCATCGGGCGTCGAAGCAAGGGTTAACGTCGGCGTAAACTCCGACGGCACGTACGCCGTCAGCGTCGGCATCCCGCAGATACAGGGGATGTCGAAGGGCGAGGAAAAGTCCTCGTACGCGGGCCAGTGCAAACCGAAAGAGGGCAAGACGTTGACGATGCCTTCGACGCCGACGTCTGTCGAGGGAAATTCGCTCACCTCCGACGGACGCGACCGCGTCGATCCGCGCGACCCGAACAGTTTGAGCGGCAGCTACACTTCGTCGGGGCCGGGATTCACGGAGACGATCTCGTGGAGCCTGAAGAAATGCGGTGCTCCGCTGCGTATCACTGATCTGCAGTTCGAAGATATGAAGTTCCCGAATTGGAATGACTGGCGTGCGATCACCGAACAACAGGGCACGATCGACGGTAATCTCGTCAAGATCAAGGCCAATGTCCTCAACGAATCGGGCGAGACGAAATACGCGAATGTGCGTTTCAAGGAGACATTCAAAGGCGACAAATGGGACGGTGCCCGGCCCGA
>JANLTF010000405.1:0-1768 GCA_031362825.1 Acidobacteriota bacterium
GATCTCCCGTTCGTCGGATTTGAGCGTCTTGTCGCCGTCGATTGCGAGGATAAAGCCGTCGATCGGGCGGTTTGGACGGTGTTTTTTGATCAGTTCGAGTAGGGCGTTCCACTCGTCTGCGTTCGAGCCTTCGGTCTGGTAGCGGCCGGCCGTGTCGATGAAAACGGCTTCGCTTGTGACGCGCCAATCGACGTTGCCCGTAGGCCCAATGATCTTCTGCTCGGATTCCCGCTGGCTCGCGAGAGTCTGGACGTTGAGATTTGATCCAATGATGAGCGAACTCTTGCCCGAACGCGGAGCACCCGCGACTATGTACCACGGCAGCGAGTAGATCGCGTCTTTGCCGCCCGTGCCGAGATTTGACGATTTTAGGAAATCTACGGTTTCCTGAATTCCGCTGTCGAGGTCGCCATAGCTACCGCCCGGGGTTGTAAGTTTCGCGGGCGGAGCGGCTTCGTCGGTTTCCGCGGCTTGTTCGCCTGCTGCTGCTTCGGCGGCGTCGCGTTTCCGCTGGCGCCGCCGTCCGATCCAGCTAAACAAAAGGGCGAATGGCAGCGTCACCAGTATGAACGCGATGAGAATGTACCGGTAATTGTCGCCCATCATGCTCGACGGCAGCATATAGGTGGCAAAACTGATGACACCGTAAAACGACATAATGCCGCCGATACCGAGGGCATAGGTCAAATTGCTGGTGTGCCACGAACTCATAAATAAATCCCGGTTTAGATCTGAAGCCTATCGATAGCGTTCTGCATATAATTTGCCGACATCAGGAACATGACCAAATACGCAATGATGGCGAGCCCGAGACAGGCTCCGGCGGCGATCTTGGCCCACGTCGGCATTCCGCGCTTTTTGGGCGGCTCAGGCTGATCATCTGCGAGCCAATGCGGCGAAAGCTCGACCTGCTTGATCTTTCCGGCCTTGACCAGAGCGTTAGCGGTGGTTTGCATTATCGCGAGCAGTTTGTCCTGTTCATAAACGCCATATCTGCCCTTGAATCCGAGCAGCATGCAAAAATAGTAGATCTCGACGGCGTCCTGCGTAACCTCGATCTGCTGGAGCATCGATTCGAGTTTGTCAAAGAATTTATTTCCGGCGAGCTGTTCGCCAAAATACTCGAGCTGAATCGGATTGCGTTCCCATTGATCGCGCAGCGGGAAATTGTTGGTTAGAACGGCCTCATCGACAAATGACGCGAGTGCAAATTTTGACACCGAAACGATCTTGTGGTTAAAACGATAACGCTCCGCCCGTTTCTCAAAATCGTCGAGCATCGAAGCGATCTTCGGACGCAGTTCATTCGAAGGCGCGACGATCGCAGACTTCAGACGTAACACCAGATCAAAGATCGGCCCGGCAAAGGCTATTAGGTCATTTTTTGCAGTTTGCTCGCTCATTAAAAATTTACGGCTTTACGGCATACATTTCGAGTTTCACATCCGTGATCTCGTCCGGCACATAGACCGCGACGACCTTGGACCCCTTTATACCGTCCCAATACGGGCCGACGCCATCGAGTTGGAAATATTTGAATCCAATTCGCGCCGGGATAGGTGCCGGCGGCGGATTTGCGTGTGTCAGGACGACGCCGGGCAGAGCAGATCCGATCACGGAATCGATAACGTCACGCGACGAGATCTTTACGATGCGCGGCACGCCCTCGATGAGTTTTGCCTCGGGCAGTTGCGATCTGACCGCAAGGAAAAACGCGGCGTCCTTGAGAAGGCGTTCGTCCTCGACGCGGCCGACGTAGAGCGTTTCG
>JANLTF010000353.1:0-4287 GCA_031362825.1 Acidobacteriota bacterium
TGGCTGCAAAATTCATACGAATCGTCCGGCTGAGCCGAAACGAGGTGTGAAATGAAATGCAGGATCTTTATCATAACGATTTTTATAACCTTGGCCGCGATTTCGTCACTTGCACAGACTGAGCGACCGCAATTTTCCGAATACAAGGGCGTCTCGATTGGAATGCCTATTGAAAACGCCAGAGCAATTCTGGGCAATCCGAAGGAAAAGGTTGAAAAGCAGGATTTCTACCAGTTCACCGAGAACGAATCCGTTCAGATATTCTACGAGGATGGCCAAAACGTGACGGCTGTCATGGTGACGTTTATCGGCGTCCTCGATATGGCACCAACCGCCAAGGCTGTCTTTGGCGTAGATGTCGCTGCTAACGAGGACGGTTCGTTCTTCAAAATGGTCAGATATCCGAAGGCCGGTTTCTGGATCTCGTACAGCCACGCGGCGACTGCGGACAAGATGATCAACATCGCGATGCAGAAAATTAACTAGTGGCCGCGATTGGAATACTAAGCTGGTCATTTGTCTGATAAACTTAGTTCTATTAAAATTCTGCCCGGCGTCCGTGTAGAAGTGCGGTAAATTTACCTTTTCAAGAAAACTAAATGACCAAGATCGGTATTCCGAAAGAGATACATCCGGGCGAAAAGCGTGTCGCGGCCACGCCGCAGACCATAATTCGCCTTAAGAAATTGGGCTTCGAGGTTCAGGTCGAATCGCACGCTGGCCACGGCATCAACTGCATCGACGGTGAATACCGCGAAGCCGGTGCGGAGATCGTCGAAACAGCGAAAGAACTGTGGGCGACATCCGACGTTATCCTCAAAGTGCGTCCGCCCGAACAGAATACCGAACTGGGCGTTCACGAAGCCGAATTGATGAAAGAAGGCGGCTGGCTGATCGGCTTTATGTGGCCGGCTCAGAATCGCGAGATCCTCGACAAACTCGCCGCCCGTAAAGCGACCGTTTTCGGCATGGACTGCGTTCCGCGCATCACGCGTGCACAGAAAATGGACACGCTGTCGGCGATGGCAAATATTGCCGGTTACCGCGCGATCATCGAGGCGGCAAACAATTTCCCGAGATTCTTCGGTGGACAGATAACTGCCGCCGGACGTATCGATCCGGCAAAGGTGATGGTCATCGGTGCCGGTGTCGCCGGGCTTTCGGCGATCGGTGCGGCCCGAGCCTTAGGTGCGATCGTGCGGGCATTTGACCCGCGTTCGGCGACCAAAGATCAGGTCGCGTCGATGGGCGCCGAGTTTCTCGAAGTCAATATCGAAGAGGAAGGCGAGGGCAAAGGCGGCTATGCCAAGGTCATGTCCGACGCCTTTCTCAAAGCCGAAATGGCTCTGTTCGCCCAGCAGGCAATGCAGGTCGACATCATCGTCACGACGGCTCTCATTCCGGGCAAACCGGCACCAAAACTGATCACGCAGGGCATGGTCGAATCGATGAAACCGGGCTCGGTCATCGTCGATCTCGCCGCCGAACAAGGCGGCAACTGCGTCCTGACCGACCCCGGCAAGATCGTCCATCACAAAGGCGTCACCATCATCGGCTACACCGACCTGCCGTCGCGAATGGCCAGCATGTCGAGCCAGCTTTATGGGTCGACGATCGTTGCTTTGATCGATGAATTGAATGGCGAGGAAGGCTTGCACGTCGATCTCGATGACGAGGTCGTCCGCGGAGCGATTATCCTCCACGAAGGCAAAATGCTATGGCCTGCACCGGCCCCGCCGACACCGGCCGCACCGCCTGAGCCCGGAGTCCCGACCAAAAGTTCAGCCAGCGTCGCGGTCAAAGCCGCAAACAGCCACGGTCACGGCGGCGAGAGCAACGGCATCAATCCATGGATTCTCGCGGTCGCCGGTGTTGTGTTATTCGGCATCGGTGCGTTGGTCCCGTCCGAGGCCAAGACCGCCGGCGGCGATACGCTTAGCCACCTAACGGTATTTATTCTCGCGTGTTTCGTTGGTTTTCAGGTCGTATGGAGCGTCAAACCGGCCCTTCACACCCCGCTCATGAGCGTCACCAACGCCATCAGCGGCATCATCCTCGTAGGCGGCATGCTCCAACTGATCGGCACCGACCTCAACGTCACCACCATCCTCGGCGCGATTGCAGTATTTGTCGCTGCGATCAATATTTCGGGCGGATTTTTGGTGACGAATAGGATGCTGGCGATGTTTAGGAAATGACAGCGGATGAGTATATTCAGCCTGTTTCGAGCCAGAACGAAACGAAACGAATTGTCACCTCACATTGAGCGAGGATTTCGTGGCGAGGGGGTTACATATCGGCTTAATGGAAGAACAATCGAGATTGATTTTACTTGGTGCAATGGAGATCGACTCTACACCGAAACAATCGACAAATGGGATGATGGGCATAAGTTGTCAGACGAAGAAAAGCAAAGGGTCTTTCTTGATGTACTTAAATACTTGAGCCGTCCTTTGCGTCGAACGATCGTTGTCATAAATACGGATGATTCGTCGTTGGATATGTGGAATCGTCTTTCCGCTGACAATGCCAAACTCGTTAAGGCAGTCGAGTTCACCTCAATAGATGAGCAAAAACAGTTTGAGCGTCAGATGTACCTTGATATTTTAAACTCAAAGTCGAGTCTGGTGATTAACGATGTCCAAATTCACAACGAAAGCGAATTAGACGATCTGCTTACACAAACTCGAAAGATATAAATGCAACAAAGCCTAATCACTATCGCCTACATCGCCGCGAGTGCGTTGTTTATTTTGAGCCTTGGCGGGTTGTCGCAGCAGACGACCGCGAGGCGTGGTAATCTGTACGGCATTTTGGGGATGCTGATCGCGTTGGTCGCGACGATCTTTGCGATGAAGGACGGCAATTATGCTGTTCTTGCTGCGGCACTTGTTCCCGGATTGGTGATCGGTGCAATCTTAGCGGCTAGAGTGCAGATGACGTCGATGCCGGAATTGGTGGCGATGCTGCACAGTTTCGTCGGGCTCGCGGCGGTGTTGGTTGGGTTTGCGACATATCTCGGGCCGCACAAACCGATGTCGTCGGGTGAGCACACTTTGCACCTGGTCGAGATCTCTCTCGGCGTGATTATCGGTTCGGTCACGTTTACGGGCTCGGTCATTGCGTTTCTTAAGCTTCGCGGAACTATCGGCGGCAAGCCGTTTATGCTACCGGGACGGCATGTCATCAATCTGATCATGTTGCTCGCGACGATCGGGCTGGCCGCTGCGTTTTTGATGTCACCTGACTCGGCGACCGGCCAATGGCCGCTGATCATTGCGACGGTGCTGACCGGCATTCTCGGCGTTCACTTCATCATGGCGATCGGCGGGGCCGATATGCCGGTGGTCGTTTCGATGCTCAACAGCTATTCTGGTTGGGCGGCGGCGGCGGCGGGCTTTATGCTTGGCAACGACCTTCTTATCATCACCGGAGCACTCGTCGGCTCAAGCGGTGCGATCCTCAGCTATATCATGTGCCAGGGCATGAACCGCTCGTTCGTCAGCGTCATGCTCGGCGGATTTGGAACGGACAGCGGCAGTAGCAGCAGCAGTGCGGCAGCTCCCGCGGGCGAGGTGCATTCGATCGAATCGCCCGCCGCCGCCGATCTGCTCCTGAACGCACGCAAGATCATCATCATCCCCGGCTACGGACTCGCAGTAGCACAGGCACAGCATTCGCTCGCCGAGGTCGTCAAGATCCTCAAAGCAAAGAACGTCGAGGTCAAATTCGCCATTCACCCCGTCGCCGGCCGTCTGCCCGGTCACATGAACGTCCTCCTCGCCGAGGCGAATATCCCATACGACATCGTCTTCGAAATGGACGAGGTCAACGACGAGTTCAGTTCGACCGACGTCGCCTGGGTCATCGGTGCCAACGACATCGTCAACCCCTCCGCCATGGACGACCCCGGCTCGCCCATCGCCGGCATGCCCGTCCTCCACTGCTGGGAAGCCCGCGACACCATCGTCATGAAACGCGGCATGGCCAGCGGCTACGCCGGCGTCGACAACCCTCTGTTCTACAAAGAAAACACGCTAATGCTCTTCGGCGATGCGAAGAAAGTGGTGGATGAGATATTGACGGTGATGCGGGGTTGAAAGTGATTGAAACGCTGAAGACTTTTCCTTGGTTTTTGTTCCAAGCAATACAGATATTTGTAATTGTTCTTCCAGTGTCCATACCTCTAGCTTTCAATTTCGTCCTCGCGACTGTAATCTCGAATTCAAGAGGCAAGGATGGCTTTCGCTTCAGAATGCTTACACCAATTGTATGGCCATTTGGAAT
>JANLTF010000388.1:0-4425 GCA_031362825.1 Acidobacteriota bacterium
CCGGGATCGGAGGCACTTCATGAAAAATCATTTGTTTGATTCAATCCTTTGCGGCCTTTGCGTCTTTGCGTTAAAACTCGTAGAGCCGTTTCACGCAAAGACGCGGAGGACGCAAAGGAAGAAAAGGATTTAGGCCGGGACGGACATTTCCATCAGAATATCGTCGAACTGCTCCTCCTCCGTGGAACCTGCGAGGGCGGTGGTTGACGAAATGCCGCCGGCGATCACCTGGGTGAGGGCGTCGAAATAGCCGGTGCCGACGAAGGCCTGGTGTTTGGTCGCGCGATAGCCGTTTATCTCCGACGCAAATTCCTGTTCCTGCAGCTCGGCGTAGGCGGTCATTTGCCGGTCTTTGTAGCCTCTCGCCAGCTCGAACATCGCAAAATTAAGCGAATGAAAGCCAGCCAGAGTAATAAATTGAAATTTGTAGCCCATCGCCCCAAGCTCTGCCTGAAAGCGTGCGATTGTTGCGTCATCGAGTTTTTTCCTCCAGTTAAAAGATGGCGAACAGTTGTACGCCAGCATCTTGGTCGGGTATTCGGCATGTATGGCTTCGGCAAAACGGCGTGCCTCATCAATATTAGGCTCCGACGTCTCGCACCAGATCAGGTCGGCGTACGGGGCGTAAGCAAGTCCGCGTGAGATCGCCTGATCGAGCCCGGCACGAACGTGATAAAACCCTTCGACAGTGCGTTCGCCGGTGCAGAATTGTTTGTCGTTGTCATCGACGTCGGATGTGAGCAGATTGGCTCCGTTCGCATCCGTGCGGGCGACAAGGACCGTCGGCACTCCGCAGACATCCGCGGCGAGACGGGCTGCGATGAGTTTCTGCACGGCTTCGCCGGTCGGCACGAGAACCTTGCCGCCCATGTGGCCGCATTTTTTGGCGGATGAGAGCTGGTCTTCGAAATGCACACCCGCAGCACCGGCCTCGATCATCGATTTCATCAGCTCGAATGCATTCAGATTGCCGCCAAAGCCAGCCTCGGCATCCGCCAAGATCGGCGCGAACCAATGCGTGCCGTTTTTGCCTTCGCTCGAATAGATCTGGTCGGTCCGCTGGAGCGAATTGTTGATCTTTTTGACGAGCTCCGGAACGCTATTCGTGGGATAAAGGCTTTGATCCGGATACATCTGCCCGGCGACATTGGCGTCCGCCGCCACCTGCCAGCCGCTGCAATATATCGCCTGAAGCCCTGCCTGCACCTGCTGCACCGCCTGTCCGCCGGTCATCGCACCGAGCGCGTTAACGTAATCGCTGGTCTTCATCAGCTCCCACAAACGCTCGGCTCCCATACGTGCGATCGTGTGTTCGATCTGAACTGTACCTCGCAATTTGATCACGTCAGCGGCCGAATAATTGCGCACCACGCCGTCCCAACGCGGGTTCTCCACCCACTCTCGTTCCAACCTTTCTATCTGTTCTTCTCTCGTCATTTTGTTCTCCTTCAATTAATTTCTCGACGTTCAAGATAAAATTGAAACGTCCATCTCTCGTCTTCTTTCTACTGGCTACTGACAACTGAAAACTGGTGCTAAATCGGGTCGAATTCTCCACTCAGTATCATGTCTTCGCCGATTCTCCGAGCCTCGGAATATCGTTCGCGTTCAGTTTCGCGAATCTCTTCGGGCAGTTTCGCCACGATCTTTTCAAGCTCTTCGTCAAACAAACTCGTAATAAGTTCCGGCGTGTGCTCGACCTCGTTCTCGCCGTCCATGATCTTCACCTTGTCTCGATGCATTGTCCGCTGGGCGATCATCAGGCGGTAGATACGATCGGTGGCGAGGTCTTCCATATAGCCGTCGAGGAGCGAAGCTCCTTTTCCGCTGAGAGCGCCGTGGCGATAGCGGATGACCGTGCTGACGGCGGAGCGGGTGCCTTCGACAGTGTGACGGCCGACGCCAGTGGGAACAGGGCGAAGATCGGGACGCGGATGGCGGCCGATGTAACGCAGGAAATCCTGATTCGGGATCGGAAACTGCGCGACGGCGATGGCGTTTTGGTCGGGATGGCCTGTCCACGCTCCGTCCATGCCGACGCTGGCTTCGTTGCGTTTGTCGGCCTCGAGCGTGGCGAGGGCACGTTTGTTCAGCTCGGCATCCTGACGGTTTGGGAACAACGCCGTCATACCGCCGATGGCGAGCATTCCGTGTTTGTGGCACGTTTCGACCAGCAAATGCCGCAGTTCCTGAAAAAACGGCACGTCCGACGGTATCGTGTTCCGGTCGGGCAAGACCCATGCCTCGTCGTGGAGATTAAAGTGAATCAGGCTCGCCATATAATCCCAGCGGCCGAGGTTGAGGCCCAGAATGTGATCGCGGAGGTTATACAAAAACTCCTCCATCTGAAAGGCAAGCGGATGCGATTCGACCAGGGCGAAGCATTTGATAAAGCCTCGATCCCAGCCGAGCTTTGCTTCAACTTCCTGAAACAGATCACGCCAGAACAATGCTTCGTCCGCCGATTCGCTCTTTGGAATGTAAAAGGTGAGATTGTGCTTGAGCAGTTTACGGTTCACGCCAAACGCGATCCGAGCGACATCGTAAATGGACGCCGACATAAGTTCGGCAGGAATAATGCCCGCTTGATTTAGGTGCAAGCCGCGAATGCGGACCATCGTGACGGTTTCGCTCGGGCCGATGGTGACCTGCGTATTTCGCTTCTTGTCAAAATATGTCAGATCGCCGTGCAATGCCGCAAGCGAATTGTCGATGCCCGTTTCGAGATTGTCCCACGTGTTTGCCATCGAATCTTCGAGATCTATCATCACGCCGGGGGCACCGGAATTGAGCATCTTGACGACAAGCTCGGCGTCATCTGCCGGCCCGGTCATCTGGTTTCGCTGGTCACGGATCCACGCGGGCAGCGCGATCTTCCATTCGCCTGATGTCGGCTCTGTCGACTTTAGATAGGTCGGCAGTTCGCCGTTGTGCGACGCCGCCAAAACGTCCCGCCTTTTGGCGGCAAGTTCCTGTTGACGCGGCGTAAACTTCTCGTGGATCTCCTTGAGAACCTCGTAAAATCCAACAGGCAGATCGGTCTGAGGCGCGAATCCTGGCGGTGTGTTGTTAATTCGTTCGTCTAACTTTCTTTCCGGTGAAGCATTTGTCATAATATTTGTGTGTTCAATATACTGAACAGCAGTTCTGTATCGTGTAAGTTGATGTGAGAATAGAACACGCTCCGCGATGTTGTAAATAGCAAACTTTGTTATGTTCACGATATTGAACATAAATTTACGTTATGGAGAATTTTAATGTCTGAATCAACCTCGACCGCCGTCGAACGAGCCCTGTCTATGCTCGAGATCGTGTCTGAGAGCGCCAACGGCCTTAGCAATTCCGACCTCAGCCGCCGGCTCAAGATCCCGAAAAGCTCGGCGAGCTATATCCTTCGCGTGCTCGAGAAACGCGGCTATCTACGCCGCGACGACGCCGCGAAATACCGTCTCGGCCTCAAGGTCATGGACCTGACGGGAAGCGCGATTCCGCAGCAGGACGTGCGTGAGATCGCAAAGCCCGTGATGGCCGAATTCCTAAAAAAGACGCACCTGCCCGAGGCCCACATCGCCGTTCTGGACAATGGCCGTGCTGTTTATGTGGAGAAGGTTGAGGGCGAAAAGAGCTTTATAAAGATGGACATCTGGGTCGGCCACCGTTTGCCGGTCCACACGACAGCGATCGGCAAGGCACTGGTCTCGTACCTCAGCGACAAAGAAATCTTAGCGATATTGAAACTTCGCGGAATGGAGAAAAAGACGCGACGTTCGATCACCGACGCTAACAAATTCTTGCGCGAGGCCGAGCGTGTCAGAAAGTACGGTTTTGCGGTCGATGACGAGGAAAACGCGTTGGGCGTGCGGTGCATCGCGGCACCGATATTTGACGCAACAGGTACCGTAGTTGCGACGATCGGTACGTCTAGCATTATCATGCACATCGACGAGGCCCACATGCCAAAGATCGTCGATCTAATAAAAAAAGCGGCGGCAAAGGTGTCGCTGGGTCTGGGCTTTTCGACTAGGAGCCAGCCTCAACGATCTTGAGAAAAACGAGCAGCTCGGGCGGCAGCGGCTTTTTAAACTCCAGACGTTCGCCGGTTTTGGGGTGAGTGAATGACAGCTTTTCGGCGTGAAGGAAGAAGCGGCGCATGGTGTTGATGGCGTTTCGGACATGGATGTCGGCGACGGTATTGTCGCGGCCTTCGTTGTAGATCTCGTCACCGACGACGGGGTGATTTATATAGCCCATGTGGACGCGGATCTGGTGTGTGCGGCCGGTTTTGATCTCGACGTCGAGAAGTGTGAATTTGTCATACCGCTTGCGCGTCCGCCACAGCGTGAGGGCGGTCCGGCCGTATGTCGCGACCTTCATTCTGAGGCGGTTGTGTTTGTTGCGGCCGATAAGTACGTCGATCTTTCCGGT
>JANLTF010000392.1:0-5165 GCA_031362825.1 Acidobacteriota bacterium
AAGGCCAGCCGGTGCCGGAGTTGAACTTCTTTTTTGAGTCGAACAGCGGCAGGCCGCACAGGCGGCAGGCGTAAACACCTTCGAGCTTGTTGTCGAGCAGCGTACCGCAGAATGCGGGTTCGGTGCCGTGGTTTAGGAGGATTCGGTATTCTTCTTCGTTTAGGTCCTGCGAGAGACGCTCTAAAGCTTCTTCGCTGAGTGGTGTGATGTCGTAGCCGCTGTCTGAAGTTTCATTGTCCATAATATTTATCTCGCGTCGAACCGACGTTCTCAGGTTCAACTTCGCAGTTTTGAGTTTTTAGAAAACGAGTTCATTCCGAAAAAACTGAAAAGTAAAAGGTGAAAACGAAAAACTATTCTCCCTCATTAAAAACTCTTTTTTCCAATTTTCGCAGCCTTCCGGCCATCTCGCCTAGCCGTCGAAAGGCGGCCGTCGAACGCAGCCAGTCGCGGTTTTCGAAAGCGGGGACGCCTGACATAACTTTTCCCGGCTCGACATCGTGCGAGATCGCGCTTTTTGCTGTCATGACGACGTCGTCGCCGATCTTGAGATGGCCGGCGATGCCGACCTGGCCAGTTAGAATTACGCGTTTGCCGATGTGCGAACTGCCCGCAAGGCCGGTTTGTGAGCAGATCAGGGCGTCTTCGTCGACGGTGCACGAATGGCCGATCTGGACGAGGTTGTCGATCTTGGCTCCGCGCTTGATACGTGTTTCGCCAACGGACGCACAGTCGATAGCAGTGTTTGCACCGATCTCGACATCGTCTTCGAGCACGACGCGGCCGGTTTGCGGTATTTTTAGCCAGCTTTTGTGCTCGGTTTTGGCATAACCAAATCCGTCACAGCCGATCGTTGAATTGTTGTGGATTATACAGTTGCGGCCGATCTCGCAATTTTCACGGACCGAGACGCCGGAATGGATCGTCGTGTTTTCACCGATCGCGACGCCATCGTAAAGCGTGACGTTGGGCATTATCCGGACGCCGCCTGCGATGGTGCAGTTTGCTCCGATGACGGCGTTGGCGTGGATCTCAACATTGTCGGCGAGTGTTGCAGTCGGGTCGATGACGGCGGACGGGTGAACGAACGGTTTTATCGCTGGTTCCGGGAAAAACATACGCATCGCGAGCGTGTAGGCAACGTAGGAATCTTTGGAGCGAAGCACCGCAATATCGGTGCGGTCGATGACGATATTTTCGTTCAGAAAGATCGCATCGGCGTTGGTTTCGGCGACTTGGGGCGTGTATTTTGGGTTGGCGAGGAAGGTAATATCACCTTTGTCCGCGATGTCGAGTCCAGCTGTCGAAGTGATCTCAAGATCGGGCGAACCGCGTTCGATCGTTGAATTGGTTAGCTCTGCCAATTGCTCAAGTTTCATCAAATTTTCCTTGATACAGCGCCCTCGCGTGTGTCACACTATTTTTGCAAACAAATTAGTCCACGCAAAGTCCCTGGTCTTCTTATTCCGCTCTCCCGGCCTTTTTGCAATTTTTGAAAGGAGCAATACCGCATCATGAACCAAACCGCAATAGATACAAATAAACCGAAAAACTATCCTCAACCCGAACGCCGCGACGTGGTCAAAAACGAATACCTCGATGGCCGAATAATCGCCAAGCCGGCCGCGAACCGCTGTCACAATCTGATCGCGACAAATTTTACAGTCGCCATTGGCAGTCGGATTCACCGCAGCACGTGCGAGCTTTATGCGAACGATATGCAGGTACGTATCGGTAAGAATTCAGTCACGTTTCCTGATGTGGTAGTCGTAAATGGACAGCCTTCGTTTGCAGATGACAACTCGGAACTTCTGTTGAATCCGACGGTCGTTATCGAAATATTCTCAGGCCTCTCGAAATCTACCGACCGTCAGCAAAAGCTCGAAGGTTATCTTGCGATTCCAAAGATCAAAGAATGCCTGCTCGTCAACGAAAGCGAAATGCGCGTTGAGCATTACGCCAGGCAGAACGCCAAACAATGGATCTACCGAATCTACAACGAACGCGACGACGTCATCACGCTCGAATCGATCAATTGCAAACTCTCGATGGCCGAGGTTTACGCACAGGTAAAGATCAAAGAATCAGAACTGAGTTCAAAGGCTGTTAACTAAGAAAAAATCGAAAAAGCGGCCCATCGAATCGGACCGCTTTTCTGTTTTTGTGTTTCGCAAAAACAGCGAAACAGGGGCTTGGATAAAGCCTCTTTCTATCTGTCCCTGCAATTGACCGCTAACGTGCCGGAGCGGCCGGAGCCGATACGTTGATGTCGATCTCCGTCTTTTTCGGGCTCGTTTTTAAGATCCCGCTGTAATAGACCACCGCTCCGATTATTGCCACCACGATAATCAATGCGATCGCCCAAACTGCGTTGCTGCCGGTGCTATTTTCGTCTGCCATATATGGTTTAACTTCTCCTTAGAATCCTCCTCAGTAGAGAAAGCTACCAGAATTGCCTCCATTGATATGTGCGGTAGCTTACAGTACGGCATTTTTATGGCAGTATTTCAATGAAGAATGGTTTGGCTGCGAAAATTTCCACTCGAAAATATCCTGCTCGACGCTGCTCTATTGGTGGCGGCATTCTTGCTGCCGAATGCGAATCGATTTTTGTTGGAACACTTGACGGCGGCGTTCTGGGTGACGGCCCCGTTCCAGGTCGCCGCTCTCTTTTGTGCTTTTTACGGTCGGAATAGCGATGGGGGCGGACGCAAACTTCCAGATTGGCTGTCTTCGATCTATGTCTTGAATTTGATCCTCGCGGTTGGCAGTTTTCTGTGGCTGTTTTTTATTGCTTTTGCGGTCGAAAAACAAACGGGACAATTTCCAAACTGGGCATTTATATTCGGATTTTTTACAGCGCTATTTGGTGGCGTTCTTGGATTCGGCTTGGCTTCGGAAATCTCAGAGGAGGATGATATGTCGCTGGTGAAGCGATTTCTCGTCGTTCTGGTCGTTTTCGGATACCTTTACTTTACTGAATCGATCATCGAGGTCGCGATCGGAGTCTCAGATCCCGGAATATTCACGATCGTTCTCGTAACATTCATTTCTTACCTGCCGGTTCGCCTCGCGCTGGCGTTTCAGCCGCCATTTAGCTATTGGGACCTAGCCAGTGCGATCTTCTGTTTTGGAATTTATCTCGCATACCTTCTTGGACCAAATTGATCTGACACGGCGCGCCCAGGGTTTCTTCGTTGCTCCCAGTTTCTTGGGCGTTGCGGCCTTCGCGAGCAATATTCCAACTCGTGTCGGGTTCCAAATGCGGCCTCGTTTAGAGTTTCGACCTCAAATGCTGTAATCTTGTGTCTTTATTATTGCGGCGGCGTCACTGTTAAGGTGATGGCAAGTTTAGAAATTTCTGTCACACGCGAAAGGGAACGGGCCGTACGGTTCGACACAACGGTATTGCGTAAATATCTTAAGTTCATATTTTTATTTCTCCTTGCCGTCTTTATTCTGTGGTTTTTTGGCCGGAATTTGGATTGGCAGGCGGTTTCGTCCAGCCTTCGGCGGGCGAATGCGTCGTATCTGACTATAGCGGTTCTGATCATCTGTATCGGCTATCTGCTTCGTGCGGTTAGATGGCAGGTGTTGCTCGCTCCGGTAACCGAGTCTAGCTTAAAAGAAGTATTTGCGACGACGACCGTCGGTTACGCGGCGATATTTTTGTTCGGGCGGATGGGCGAGATCGTGCGGCCGATGTGGCTGCCGATGCGGGACAGGCGTGTCCGTCCGTCCGCAGCTCTAGTGACGCTCGGGCTCGAACGCATCTTCGACATGGCGGCTCTGGCTTGTTTTTTTGCGTTTAATTTATTGCTTTTCAATGCTCCGGCGGGACGCGAAACTGAATTTGAATACGTCGAAATAGTCGGATGGCTGATGCTGGCCGGAGTGATCTTCGGGTTTGTCGCGCTTGCTCTTTATCAGCGGCGATCGGCGGGATTTATCGCGTGGTTCGACAATGTCACGACGCGAAAATGGATACCGGCACGTGTACAGGCAATATTCGTCAGCATTCTAAAGCAACTTTCAGCGGCCCTCGCTATACTCCGAAACTGGCGCGAACTTCTTAACGTCTCGTTCTGGACATTTATGCTTTGGTTGGCGATTGCGGTGCCGACGTGGCTCGTTTTGCTGGCGTTTGACATGCCGATCACGTTTAGCGATTCGCTTTTTATTATGGGATTTGCGGCCGTGAGTTCGGTCGTTCCGACGCCGGGCGGAGCGGCCGGGGCGTTTCACACGGCGACGGCGGCGAGCCTATTGTTCCTGAAAAACGATATCCGGACCGAAGATGCGGCGGCGGTTTCGATCGCAATGCATCTTGTCTATTTCGCACCGGCGATCTTTTTTGGTATATATTATTTCATTCACGGTGATATCAGTATCGAACGGTTCCGCCGCTTGCTCTCGGCCGAAAACGCCGAACGCGAGATCGAATCGGACTCGCCGGGATTTGAAGACGAAAAGCCACTGACCACTGACCACTGACCACTGCCTATGCGCTGTCCATTTTGTGCACATATTGAGGATAAGGTCGTCGATTCGCGTGAGGCGAAGGACGGCGATTCGATCCGGCGGCGGCGGGAATGTCTCGGCTGCGGGCGGCGTTTTACGTCGTACGAACGCATCGACGAGATCCCGTACATGGTCGTCAAAAAGGATGGCAAGCGTGAGCAGTTTGACCGCAATAAGGTGCTCGCCGGTCTGTTTCGAGCCGCCGAGAAACGCCCTGTTTCGACCGTCCAACTCGAAAAGGTCGTTGACGAGGTCGAAAAAAATGTGCAGGATTCTCTCGACCGCGAACTCGGCACCAGCGAGATCGGCAAGATCATAATGCGCCGCTTAAAAGCCCTCGACAAGGTCGCCTACGTCCGCTTTGCCTCAGTCTACCTGGAATTCGCCGACGTCTCCGAATTCATGTCCGAACTAAAAGTCCTCGTCGGCTCCCGCACAAGAGCAACCGCCGCCGCTGCGGCGAAAAAGAAGAAGAAAAAATAGGCCGCGAGAGCGAACCTCGCGGCCATCTTCCTATTCTGACATCTCACGAATGCTCTTACGGTGTTGGGGGCGTTGGTGTGGTTGGAGCTTTTTCGACGTGGCTGGCGGATTCCCAGGCGGCGATTTTGCCGGGGTTGCCGTTGTAGAAATTGCGAACGAGC
>JANLTF010000415.1:0-10822 GCA_031362825.1 Acidobacteriota bacterium
CGGCTGAGTATCCATCGATCGAAGCCGATCACTGGATCGTCGACATCGGTGCGGCAAAGATGGCAGATACGCCCGAGAATTTCGACGTCATTGTGATGCAAAATCTCTATGGCGATATCCTCTCTGACGTTGCGGCTCAGATCGCCGGCTCGGTCGGACTGGCCGGCTCTGCTAATATCGGCGAAAATATTTCGATGTTTGAGGCGATCCATGGATCCGCTCCGCGGCGTGCGGGGCAAAACCTGGCAAATCCGTCCGGACTGTTTCTCGGTGCGATCCTGATGATGGTCCATCTAAACCAGCCTGATGTCGCTGAGGCTGCACACAATGCCTGGTTGCGCACGCTCGAGGATGGAGTTCATACCTACGACATTTTCAAAGAGGGTGTGTCGAAGCAAAAAGTAGGCACCAAAGAGTTTGCCCAGGCCGTGGTCGATCGTCTTGGCCAAAAACCCGAGACGCTCAAGGCCGTAGAGTATAAGAAAGTCGAAGAGATCGCCGTTGCTGACCGCAAGCCGATATATTCGATCCGCGAACCCGAAAAGAAAGAACTCGTCGGTGTTGATGTGTTCATTAACTGGTTGAACGGTGAATTCTACGGTGCCGGCGAAGTTATAGGCAAGAAAGTAGAAGAAGTGAACGGTGGTGGCGTAAAACTGATAATGGTCTCAAATCGCGGAACAAAGGTATATCCGAAAGGAATGTCTGATACGTTCTGTGTCGATCACTGGCGGTGCCGGTTCATGTCGGACAATGATAACGAGGTGATAACTCACGCTCAGGTCATTGACCTGCTTTCACGATTTAGTAATGCAGGGCTGGACTTCATCAAGACCGAGCATTTGTATAATTTCAGCGGAAAGCCGGGCTATTCGCTGGGTCAGGGCCAGTAGTTTTTTCGACAGTAGTTTGAGGTGGGCGATGATGTATTTGCTTTCATCGCTCATCTCTTCTATTTTGTAATCGATGGCCGAAGTTCAAAAATGTCCGATCTGTTCGACGGTGGTCACCTTTTCCGCTCGTTACCCCCGATACGTGTGTGACGGGTGTTTCGTAAAGGCCGTGGACGAGGTTGGCCGATCCATTAGTTTTTCCAATGTCTCGCTTTCGGGCGGCTTTGCCGCTCTTTACCGGGATACCAATGAGGAACGTGACAGCCATGTTTGCTACATCGACGGCATCAAATGTCGGGCGGACGAGGCATATTTCGGCGGGATAGTAATTGAGGCAGATGGCGAGAGTATCTAACAAAAACAACAACCCGCTCGTGTCCATCATCATGGGCAGTAAATCGGACTGGCCCACGATGAAAGTTGCGTCCGAGACGCTAACCGAGTTTAGTGTCTCACATGAGACAAAGATCGTCTCCGCCCATCGCACGCCCGATCTTTTGTTCGAATTTGCAAAGGGTGCAGAGGAACGCGGTATCGAGATCATCATCGCCGGTGCCGGCGGGGCGGCTCATCTGCCGGGAATGTGTGCGTCGCAAACTGTGTTGCCCGTGCTCGGCGTGCCCGTAGAAAGCAAGGCATTGAAGGGCCTTGATTCTCTGCTTTCGATCGCTCAAATGCCCGCCGGTGTCCCGGTCGGGACGCTCGCTATTGGCCAGCCGGGAGCAAAAAACGCAGCGTTACTTGCGATAGCGATACTCGCAAATTCGCGGCCTGACTTGCGAGGAAAACTTCACAAATTTCGTTCGAAACAGACCAAAACCGTTCTCCAAACAAAACTGACAAAATAGGAACCCCATCAACTAGTGACGAAAACGATCCTTCCAAACTCAACCATCGGCGTTTTCGGCAGCGGCCAGCTCGGGCGGATGTTTGCCATCGAAGCCCGCAAGATGGGCTACCGCGTGCATACCTTTTCACCGGAGAGCGACACGCCGACCGGACAGGTCGCGGATATCGAGACGGTCGCAGCATATGACAACCTGTATGAGGTCAGAACGTTTGCTCAGAGTGTCGATGTGATAACTTTTGAATTTGAAAATGTGCCGTCCGAATGCGTTCAGGCGGCAGCGGAATTCGTCGATGTTTTCCCAAAGGGCGAGATACTGCACACCACACAGAACCGGCTGCGTGAAAAGACATTCTTGTCTAGCAATGGCTTTCCAGTCAAATCCTTTCGCCATATTAAAACGCTCGACGATCTGAAAATTGCAGTCGCCGAACTCGGTACTCCGTGCGTACTAAAAACTGCGGGTTTCGGCTACGACGGTAAAGGGCAAAGCAAGATAAAGACCGCCGAAGATATCGAGACTGCGTTCGCGGCTCTAAACGGCAACGACGCCGTGCTCGAGGCGTTTGTTGATTTTGAAAAAGAAGTTTCGGTAGTTTGTGCCCGCGACCAAGACGGCAACTTTGCACACTACGGCGTGATCGAAAACGAACATACGCATCACATCCTCGACGTGTCGTTTGCCCCGGCTAACGTTTCGGAGAGCACGCACAAACACGCTATTGAGATCACGCAAAGTATTGCCGAAACATTAGATTACGTCGGCACGCTCTGCGTTGAGTTTTTCCTGACAAGAGATGGGCAATTGCTTGTAAATGAGCTTGCCCCGCGTCCGCACAACTCAGGCCACCTGACATTTGGCCCGTGCGTGACTTCGCAATTCGAACAGCAGCTTCGTGCCGTGTGCGGACTGCCGCTTGGCTCGACGGAGTATTACCGCCCGGCGGCGATGGCAAATCTGCTTGGCGATGTTTGGGCAAACGGCGAACCAAACTGGGCGGCAGCGTTAACCGACACAAACGTCAAACTTCACCTCTACGGCAAGATGGAACCGCGAAAGGGCAGGAAGATGGGACATCTGACAGCGGTTGGCGAAACTGCGAGCGAGGCCGCAAAGATCGTCCGAGCGGCCCGCGAGAGGCTAAACCCGGCGGCCTAGTTCGATACCGGCTACGACGCCGATAAATCCGACAAGCACGCTGAGGAAAAGATAGAGAAATCCGGTCATAAACTCGCGGTCACGGATAAGCGAATAGATCTCTAGCTCAAAAGTCGAAAACGTAGTAAAAGCTCCCAAAAAGCCCACGATCACGTCGATGAGGACATTTTCATTTACCGCCCATTTATCGGCAAATACGATCATCAAAAAGCCGATCAAAAATGACCCGACGATATTGATGACAAAGCTAGGGAACGGAAATTTGCCAAACATACCCGCAAGCGGTGAGATATTGACGAGATAACGGGCAGCGGCGCCAAAAGCACCGCCCACGGCGACCGCAAATATCTTGAGAGCAGCTTCCATCGCCGAAATTATACATTTTCCGGACAGTTAAATCATTTGCACACCGTAGCAAGCACAGGCTAAACTTGCTGTTTATGGCGGAATCGATCGCGTTCACGGCAAATGCTGACAGGAAAACGATTTATGACGAGATCGTGCCTCAGATCGACTCGCTCGTTTTTGGCGAAACGGACATCGTCGCAAATCTTGCCAACATAGCAGCCGTGCTACGCGAAGCGTTTGGTTTTTTCTGGGTCGGTTTTTACGTGGCAAAAGACGGCCAACTTGTCCTCGGGCCGTTTCAGGGTCCGCTCGCATGTACGCGGATCGACTTTGACACGGGCGTTTGCGGCCACGCGTATATGACGCGGGAAACAGTGATCGTTCAGGATGTAGATCAATTTCCGGGGCACATCGCCTGTGCGTCGGCGTCAAGATCGGAGATCGTCGTGCCGATTATTGGCAGCAACGGCAGTATCTTTGGCGTGCTTGATGTTGACAGCGACAAACTTAACGATTTTTCACAAACCGATGCCGACGGCCTAAGCCGCGTCATCAAAACAATTGAGAGATTCATATAGAGCCACACGAACTCTAGCTAACAAATGACACCTGTTGATCATCCATATTGGGTCTGGACATTGTTTTTTGCTGTCGTACTGACGGCACTATTTGTCGATATCGGCATTGTTAATCGCAAATCGCACGCCCCAACCCGAAAAGAAACGATCGTATGGAGTATCGTTTGGGTCTCCTTAGCACTCGCGTTCAATGTGTTTATCTACTTCCAAGTGGGCAATCACACCGGCGACTGGGGCATTGCGCTAGCGCAGGCAAAACTCTTTCTGACGGGCTATTTGATCGAACTTTCGCTATCGGTCGATAATCTTTTCGTTATTCTCCTGATCTTCACTTTTTTCAAGGTTCCAAAGAAATTCCAGCATCGGGTCCTGTTTTGGGGCATCATGGGTGCGCTTGTCATGCGCATGATCATGATCTTTGCCGGTGCTGAGCTCGTCGAGCGCTTTCATTGGATCATCTATTTTTTCGGTGCGTTTCTTGTTTATACGGGCCTGAAGATGTTTGGGAACCAGGAAGACAACTTCGAGCCGCACGAGAGTGCGATCGTAAAGTTTGCGATGAGGTTCATCCGCATCAGTAAACACTACGACGGCGAAAAATTTTTTACCGTCATCGACGGCGTAAAGACGGGAACGCTTTTGCTGCTCGTGCTGATCGTTGTTGAGGTTACGGACCTGATCTTTGCGGTCGACTCGATCCCGGCGATCTTCGGTATTACGACCGACCGATTTATCGTTTATACTTCAAATATCTTCGCCATTCTTGGCCTGCGCACCTTCTTTTTTCTACTGTCAGATCTGGCGAACCGTTTTCACTATCTTAAATTCGGCCTCGCATTTGTTCTGACCTTTATCGGCGTGAAAATGTTATTGCCTCTATTGGCGCAAGGCGTGATAATGGTCTTAGGCGAAGGAAACTCATCGGCGTTTGCGGTTTTCATTCAGCGATACCTGAATCATGAGTTCGAGCAAACGGTTATCAATTTGTCTCTCGGTATCGTCGCCGGGGCTATCCTGCTTTCAATAGTTCTTTCGATAATCGTACCGCCGCCTGTCGGACACGACGAGACTGATGAGACCGAGAAATAATTGCCGCCGCCTAAATGGACGATAAGAAGTACCGCAAATATTACGTTGAATGGTGGAACATCCAAAAGAGCACGATCTGGGGACTGGTCGCGATCGTGCTCTTTGGGGCACTCATTGTTGGCGGTGGTTGGTACGCGTCAAAGAATAATTGGTTCCTCGCTGACGAGGCATCGGACATTCCAAAAGATGCTGCGCGAATCGTTTCATTTGAGGGCGAGGTCCGAATTACAAGAGTCAGCACCCGCGAGACAATTATTGTCAAAAAAGAGACCTATGTCACAGCAGGCGACACGATCCAGACGCTGGCTGACGGCCGCGCGATCATTCAGATGATCGATGGTTCCGTTTATTCGGTGAGGCCGAATAGCACAGTCGTCGTGCGCGACACGACATCGTTGTTTGGCGGCAAGAACGTTCGCGTACGCGTCGACGACGGCCAACTCAATGTCCGCACCGAAGATCAGCCCGCCGACACGAGCAACATCGTCGAACTCGGCGAGAGCGAAAATCAGGTCGGGCCTAAGACGGATGCCAGCTTCAGCACCACCGGAACGGATGGTGGCGAGATCCGTGTCAGCCGCGGCGGCATAGAAACGACGATCGGCGGTGAGAAAACAACGCTCGATGAAAACACCTTTGCCACGGTCAATGGCAGCAAGCTTTCGGCAAAAGAGCGCTTACTCGCTCCGCCTAGGCCAATTTCGCCCGCGAATTCCGAGCAGGTCGTTGATTCGACCGGCAGCGGCGTAACCGTAAATTTCAATTGGCTCGACCCTGACGGCAATCCGGCAGCGAGCTTTTATCTACAGATCGCAAAAACGTCGAACTTCGCCACCGATTCCATCCTCGTGGACCGAAACGGCTTGCAGGCACGTGATTTTCGCCTAGCAGGCCTTTCGCCAGGAGCCTATTACTGGCGTCTTAAAGCAACGGCGAGATCGGGCCAGACGACCAACTGGAATGATCCGTGGAGATTTATCGTCGTTAAACCGGGAGCAAGCGTTGCGATCGACGCCGGCGAATGGAAGGTTGAGGGCGTCGGTGGCGGCATCTATATTATCAGCGGCCGAACCCAACCTGGAATGATCGTCAGAGCCGCGGGCCGCGAAACATTTGCATCGTCCGACGGAGCGTTTAAGCTGCAGATAAACTCGCCTTCTACCGAGGCCAACGTCGAAATTGGCGACGACCGCGGCAATCGGGGCGGTTTTGTCGTTTCGCTCAGGAGCGGCACCTTGCTGCGGCGGTACTAGTATTTTCTGGAGGCAGGTATCGGATCGAGCCATCAACATAGCACCCGCGCAAGCGGCAGAAATGGACGACTAACTATCGCTCTTGTCTTAACGTTCGTCTACATGCTGGTCGAGGCGATCGGTGGCTGGTTAACCAATTCGCTCGCCCTTATTGCAGACGCCGGACACATGCTAACCGACGTCGCGGCAATGGCGTTAACCCTCGGCACCTTCTGGTTCGCTTCGCGCCCGGCAACGGCACGGAAGACATTCGGCTTTTATCGTCTCGAGATACTAGCCGCTTTCATCAATGGTGTTGCGCTCGTTCTACTCTCGCTTTGGGTCATTTATGAGGCATATGAGCGTTGGCAATCGCCTCCGGCAGTTGACGGTTCCACCCTCGCGTTCATCGCTGTCGGCGGCCTTGTCGTCAATATTATCGCGGCCTATCTGCTGCACGCCGGTCACAAACACGATCTCAATATGCGTGGGGCGTTTCTACACGTTATCGGCGATCTGCTTGGTTCGGTTGCGGCGATCGCGGCGGGCGTGTTGATATTGGCATTTGGTTGGCTATGGGCCGACGCGGTATGTAGTATCGCGATCAGCCTGATCATCATTTACGGGGCGTGGCGGCTCGTGGCCGAATCGGTCAATGTCCTGCTCGAAGGCACTCCTCGGCACATCGATCTTGCGGCCGTCGAGAACACAATCCTGGAAACGGCCGGCGTTGGCGGCGTCCACGATCTGCACGTCTGGACCATTTCGTCCGGCCTTGACGCTCTGTCGGCGCATATCAGCCACGAAGATTCGGTAGTTCATTCTGAGTTGCTCGCCGCTGTTCGCGAACGTCTGCACGACCGTTTCGGCATCGATCACCTTACAATTCAGATGGAAACCATGAGTCGCGAAACTGAAGCCGTCTATATCTGTGAAACCGGCACGCGATGCTTCGAACCCGCAAAACAGCACTAAAAATGCCTAAGATCGATCTAAAATACGGCCGCGGCTCGATCGCGTTTGATTACGACGAAGACCTGTTTGAGGTTCTGGCAAACCGCGAGTTTGGCTCGCCGCTTTCGGACGTCGAGATCGGACAAAAACTCGATACACCGATCGGGACCAAGCCGCTCGAAGAGATCGTCGGGCCCGCCGAAAGCGTATTGATCGTCGTACCCGACGCCACACGTCAGACGGCTGCGGGCCAAGTCATAAATCTCCTTGTGCGGCGGCTCATCGCAAATGGTTCGCTTCCTTCCGAGATCAAGATAATCTTCGCAACCGGCATCCACCGCAAAGTTACCGAGGCTGAAAGGACTGCAATTCTGACTCCATTTATTGCACAACGAATTAATACGATCGACCACGATCCGCGTGATCTCGCGTCGCTCGTGCGGCTTGGTGGGACGAGCGGCGGCATTCCGGTTGAGCTAAATCGGGCGTTGGTCGAACACGATCATGTCGTTTTGATCGGGGGTGTTTCGTTCCACTATTTTGCGGGATTCACCGGTGGCCGCAAACTGATCTGTCCAGGCCTTGCGTCTTCGAGAACAATTTCAGCTACGCACAAACTTGCATTTGATTGCGAAACGAGGTCACGCCGCGACGGAGTCGATACCGGATTACTCGACGGAAATGCAGTGCATGAGGCCTTTGCCGAGGCCGTAAGCAAGGTGAATCCGGCGTTCGCGATTAGCACGATCGTAAATCCAGACGGCGAAGTGGTCGATCTTTATTGTGGCGACTGGATCGAGTCGCATCGTGCGGCTTGTGACGATTTCGCATCAAAGCACACGGTCGAGATTTCAGAAAAACGTGATCTTGTGATCGCTAGCTGCGGCGGCTTTCCCCACGATATTAATCTGATTCAAGCGCACAAAGCTCTCGAAGCCGCGTCACATGCCTGCAACGACGGCGGCACGATCGTCCTGCTTGCCGAATGCAGTGACGGCGTCGGTCGCGATGATTTTCTTAAATGGTTTGATGTGGAAAGTAGCGATGATCTCGCCGCAAAGCTGTGTGAAAAATATCAGGTGAACGGCCAGACGGCCTGGAGCTTGCTAAAAAAAGCTGAGCGATTTGATATCCGTTTAGTGACAAATTTAAATCGCTCGAATCTCGAAAAAATGAGATTATCGTCGGACTTATCGCTCTCAGCCTACTCACAGCGAACGGGGCATATTATTCCGAACGTCGCAAAGGTCAGGATAAAAACTTAGCCATCCTACTTCACACCGAACGTACGGGCAATCGAGTCCGTATCGCCACGCAGCGATCGCATCGAATCTTGAAAACCGGTGAAGCGAAGAACATAAACGGTCGTGTCATTAGCCCGCATGTAATAAAAGCGGCCGCTCATCGCCTTTGCGGCTTTGACGTAATCGAAATTAAAAACGAGGCCCGAAAGCTTTCCCCGAAAATTCTCGTCCCTTCCCGCAATAAATCCGGGCAGAAACAACAGCTTTTGCTCTTCGTTATTGTGAATAACGTCGGTGAGAAGCTCGGCCTTTTGTACGGTGAGCTTTCTGATCTCGAGATGGCCTTTTAGGCGGTCACCGAAAACGTACTCGACATTCGGATTCGTTGACGATGGGCTTACGGTCATTTTCCATCCTGCATCTGGCAGTTTGAAAGTGTAATCGGCGTTAGGATTGCTAAAGATTTCATCCTGGCCGTACGCGGCGGCCGAAAACAGTAGCGTTACGACCAGCAAAGCGAATATGGCGAAATAATGTCGTTTCATCTTCATTTTATCTTACAGCAGACGCTAACAATTCTAGCTAATTCTTAACAGAATTACGACATCTTTGATGCCTGATGGTATCCGATTGTTGTCTATCGCGATCCATCGGGCCGTGCGAGACGGCCTCCGAAGTTTTTCGCCTTTCTACCCGATGGCGGCGTCTAAGTAAACAGATACAGCGTGAGACGCATTTATAAATTGAGGTACGCATTCCATGATGAAGAATAATTTTATAGCTCAAAGAACAACGGTCATTTTAATGGCTTTGTCGCTTATTGCTCCTACATTCGCAACCGGAGCCTCCCCACAGTCGGGCGCAAAACCGCTTAGCGAAGATCAAAAGATCATGCACGTCCTTAACCGTCTCGGTTTTGGTGCACGGCCCGGCGACGTTGAAAGGGTAAAGGCGATAGGTTTGCATAAATATATTGACGCGCAGCTCGATCCGAAGTCAATTGCCGATACGGTCGCCGAAAGCAAGGTCAAAAACCTCGATATCTTCGAGATGTCGACTGCCGAGCTGTTTGCAAAGTACCCAAATCCCGGTGCTTTGCTGCGACAGATCGAGGGAACAAATAACAGCGCTCAGGCGAGAGCCAACCAGCCAAATACTCCGGCCCAGCCCGATGCCGCCGACCTGACCGAGGCAGACAAAAAAGAACGTCGCCAGAAGATCGCGGCACTATATCAGGAGTACAATCTAAAGCCTGCCGCGCAGATCGTGCCGCAGATCGCTGCTAATCGCGTGCTCAGAGCTGTCTATTCCGAACGCCAGCTTCAGGAAGCAATGGTCGATTTTTGGCAGAATCATTTTAACGTTTTCGCCGGAAAAGCGGCTGTCCGCTGGTACATTCCGAGCTACGAACGCGACGTCCTGAGGCCGAATGCATTGGGCAATTTCAAAGATCTGCTCGTCGGGACGGCACAGCATCCAGCGATGTTGTTTTTCCTCGACAATTTTGAATCAGTCGCCCCGAACGCGCAAGCAAACAATCGCGGCAACAATGCCCAACGTTTGCAGAGATTGGCTCAGAGCGGCGGCCAGTTGCCAACGCAGGCACGCGAACGATTGAAACAGCAATACGGCGTTAACGATGCCGAGCTCGACAAGCGTTTGAAAGACATGCAAAACGCTCCGGCACAGCAGCCTCGAAAACGCGGGATCAACGAGAATTACGCCCGCGAACTGATGGAGCTGCACACGCTCGGCGTCGATAACGGCTACACGCAGCAAGATATTATCGAGGTCGCCAAGTGCCTTACAGGCTGGACGATCGCCGATCCGCGTGGCTATCGCAGGGCCGCCGCTAGTACGATTCAAGGCACCGAAGACAAACGTCTCGAACGGCTCCAGCGTTTGCAGGGCGTGCCTGAGGATATCGAAAGCGGTGAGTTTTACTTCAATTCGCGTGCTCATGTCACAGGCACAAAGACGGTCATGGGCCAAAAGATCGACGAAGGCGGCATTAAAGACGGCCTGAAAGTGATGGACATTTTGGCCAAGAGCCCGGCGACTGCCAAATTCATCGCCCGTAAATTAGCGGTCAAATTTGTCAACGACAATCCGAATGAGGCTTATGTTGGCCGCATCGCCGATGCATTCCACAAGTCCGGCGGCGATATCAAAACGACGCTCAAGGCTATGTTCTCGGACAAAGAATTCTTCGCGACCGAGAATTATCGAGCCAAAATAAAGACGCCTTTCGAACTTGCAGTCAGCTCGATCCGAACACTTGGGGCCGAAACCAATGCGAGTCCGGCGATGCTTGCGATGCTCAATAAATTGGGCGAGACGCCCTATGGCTATCAGGCTCCGACCGGTTATCCCGACACCGCCGAAGATTGGGTCAACACCGGTGCGTTGCTCGAACGCCTCAATTTCGCCGTCGCGATCGCCAGCAACCGGATTCCCGGCACGCGAGTCGATCTCAAG
>JANLTF010000433.1:0-6439 GCA_031362825.1 Acidobacteriota bacterium
CCCGGAAAAAGCGAGACGACATCCGCCTTTTCACGAAGCATCGTGGCGACCGCCGTGCGAAGGCAGAGCGGGTGCCAGTTGATGTCGGCATCGGTCAGACAGATGAGGGCCGAGGGAAAGTTTCGAGTTCCGGGTTCCGAGTTCCGAGTTAAGATCGGTTCCTAACTTGGAACTTGGAACGGGGAACTCGGAACTGATCTCGGTCGGAGCGGGAGAAGATTGGGACGCTTTCGTGGCGTATTGTGTCAAAAACGATCTTGCCGGTATCGAGTGTCTTAGCGGAATTCCCGGTCTTGTGGGCGGAACGCCTGTTCAAAATGTCGGTGCCTACGGGCAGGAAGTATCGGAGACGATCGTCTCGGTCCGCTGTCTGGATCGGAAAACGCTTGAATTTGTCGAATTGAGCAATAAAGACTGTGGCTTTTCGTATCGAAAGAGCATCTTTAATTCGACGGAATCAGGCCGCTACATTGTTCTGAACGTGACATTCTCGCTCCGAAAAAATGGCGACCCAAAGGTCGCATACAAGGACATCCGCGAGTATTTTGGCGAAAGCAAACCAACGTTGTCTGAGGTTCGCGAAGCCGTTCTTGCCATTCGGCGTTCGAAATCGATGGTGATCGATCCGGACGATCCGAATTCGCAAAGCGCAGGCTCGTTCTTTAAGAATCCGATCGTTTCAAATGAGCATCTTGCAAAGATCAAATCAACGTTTCGCGACGCGCCAAGCTTTGTTGTTGATGATAATACGGTTAAGATTCCGGCGGCATGGCTGATCGAGAATGCGGGATTTCACAAAGGTTTTGCTCTTGGGAACGCGGGAATTTCGTCGAAACATACTCTGGCGATAATCAATCGGGGCGATGCCTCTGCGGGCGAGATCGTCGAACTGAAACATCATATACAAGCTGTAGTCGCAGAAAAGTTCGGTATCAAACTCGAACAGGAACCCATCTGTGTCGGGTTCTAGTTTCTTGTGCAAAAAATGCGCTCCACTGCGTCAAATATGATGTATAATCTCGTTCAAAGAGGTTCAAATAGAGGTTCAAATATGAGACGTGCAAACACCCTGCTTAGTTTTCTTCTTTCTTTTGCATTGATATTTTCCCTGCTTCCGTCGGCAACCGTGGTTCACGGCCAGGATATGATCGGGGGCGAGAGCCTCGCCGGCGGAGGAAGCGCGTTTGTCTTTCGCGGTTCGCGAAAGGCGCCACAGGCCAAGATGGGAATCGGCTACGCTTCGTCGGGCGAGGCGGCCGGCGGTGCGGCAAAGGCAAGGTCGGGCCGTACAAATGCCCAGATCGCGGCAGCAGCAAAAAAGCGCAAAGTTGCCCAGGCGTTAGCACGCAAAAAGGCTATAGCCGCCGCTGCAAACAAGAAACTGCAACTCTCCAATACATTGACAGCAAAAGCTGAAAAATCGCTCGAAGCCGATCAGATCGATCCGGCGATCAAAGATTTCCGTGCGGCTCTCGTACAGAACCCAAAGAATACCCGAGCGATGAATGGCCTTAGCGATGCTTTGACAGAGCAGGGAATTATGGTCGCGGGCGACGCGAACAACGCGGCGGCAATTCCGTTATTTGAAGAAGCTATAAAGCTGGATAAAACGAACGACGTGGCGTTTGCAAAGCTCGGTGCTGTGTATGATTCGGCGGGGCAGAAAGACAAAGCGGTTGCCAACTATGAAAAGGCGATCGCGATAAATCCTGACCTCGCAGCCTTGCAAACGACACTTGGTCTCGCGTATGTCGAGAACGGCGACATCGTCAAGGCCGAAGCGGCGCTGAAGAAGAGCGAGGCGGGCGGTTCGGATTCGGTTGATACCCGGACGCTCAGAGGTTTGATCCTGTTCAAGCAGAACAAGAATCAGGAAGCCATCGCAGCATTTGATAAGGTGTTAGAACTCGACGACCGGAATGCGGCAGCCAACTACTATCGAGGCCAGGCGTTTGGGCGGCTTGATCAGAACGACAAGTCGATCGCCGCTTATAAGAAAGCGATCGAGGTTGAGCCGGGCTATGCACCGGCGTCGTTTGACCTTGGAGTTGCATATTATAATGCGGGCGATTACAAGAACGCCGCAATTTTTTATGAAAATGCTGTCAAGGCCGATCCGAAAAATTACCAGGCTCATGCCAATCTCGCGAGCACCTTCCGTCAGCTCGAAAAATATCCCGAAGCCAATTCGGAATACGCGATCGCTTCGAACGGCATCAAGACCGCCGATCTTTATAGCGAATGGGGCTTCTGCCTTGGAAAAACGAATGAGTGGGACAAGGCCGCGGCGCGGCTTCAGACCGCACGCGAGTTGAGCCCGACGGCGATCGATAATTCGAATGTTGGCTGGGCATATTACAATTCAGGAGCAAACAAAGCGGCGAATAAGGACGAAGCCGGAGCAAAGGCCGACTACGCGATGGGCAAGACGTTTTTGCAGAAGGCGGTTGAGCAAGACCCGAAGCTCGACGCGGCCTATCTGAATCTCGGTTCGACGCACAACGGCCTCGGCGAATACCAATTGGCCGTAAACGTTTTGAATACGGCGGTAGGGCTGAACAAGGGCTGGACACTTGCACTAAATCAGCTCGGTCTCGGCTATCGCGGGCTTAATGATCTTACGAACGCGGTTGCAATCTTCAAGCAGGTGACCGATCTCGACGGAAGTAATGTTTTTGGGCTCTTCCGGCTAGGCGAGGCATACAACGCTAGTGGAAACAAGAAGGAAGCCAAAAAGGTAAATGACCGGCTCAAGAAGCTCGATCCGAGGTTGGCGGGCATGCTAAATGATGTATTCAACGGAAAGATCCCAATGCCCGGCCTGGGAGGCGTTGGCGTTCCCAATATAACAAATATTCCAAAGGTGCCAAAAGTGCCGACTATTCCGAAGTTTCCATATTAGGGTTATGAGTTGATTAAGTTGGAAAGTGCGGTTCGAAAGGCCGCACTTTTTTTGTATAATCAAGAGTTTAAGAATGCCAAGACGCGACGATATACACAAGATTCTCATCATTGGTTCGGGACCGATCGTGATCGGGCAGGGCTGTGAGTTTGATTATTCGGGCACACAGGCCTGCCGTGCCTTAAAACAAGAGGGCTACGAGGTTGTGCTTGTCAATTCAAATCCAGCGACGATAATGACCGACCCGGAGATCGCCGATTCTACCTACATTGAGCCGCTGACACTCGAAACTGTTACCGCAATTATCGAAAAAGAACGCCCGGACGCATTGCTGCCGACGGTTGGCGGGCAAACCGGGTTAAATTTATCTGTTGAACTGCACGAGCAGGGAATTCTCGACAAATTCGGCGTAAAACTGATCGGAGCCAACATCAACGCCATTAAGGTCGGCGAGGATCGCGAGCTTTTCAAGGCCGCGATGGACGAGGTCGGCATCCAGAGTCCGGTCGGCGGTTTTGCGCATACTTGGGAAGAGGCGAAAAAGATCGTCGAAACAACAGGTTATCCGGCGATCGTGCGGCCGAGCTTTACACTTGGTGGAACAGGCGGCGGAACTGCCTACAATCCAGAAGAATTCGAAGAAATTGCCCGCGGCGGCCTCGCGGCCTCGCCTAATTCTCAGATCCTGATCGAAGAGTCGATCCTTGGCTGGAAGGAATACGAGCTAGAGGTGATGCGCGACCTCAATGACAATGTCGTTATCATCTGCTCTATCGAAAATTTCGATCCGATGGGCGTTCATACGGGCGATTCGATAACGGTGGCCCCAGCCCAGACACTGACCGACCGCGAGTACCAAAACCTCCGAGACATGTCGAAGGCGTGTATCCGCAGGGTTGGTGTCGAAACGGGCGGTTCGAACATACAGTTTGCCGTAAATCCGGCCAATGGCGACGTGCGGATAATTGAGATGAATCCCCGCGTGTCGCGCTCGTCGGCGCTTGCCTCGAAGGCTACCGGATTTCCGATCGCCAAGATCGCTGCGAAACTCGCTGTTGGTTACACGCTCGACGAGATACCAAATGACATCACAAAAAAGACGCCGGCTTCATTCGAACCGACGGTCGATTACGTCGTTACAAAGATACCGAAATGGGCGTTCGAGAAATTTCCGGGGGCTGAAGATGTATTGGGAACCCAGATGAAATCGGTCGGCGAGGTAATGGCAATAGGCCGGACATTTAAAGAATCGTTATTTAAGGGATTACGTTCACTGGAGGCTGTTAAACCATTGCGGTTACATGATGTTAGCGATGCTGAACTTGAGCGAAAATTAGCTCGTCCAAATTCTCAGCGTTTCTCGTACATCACCTATGCTCTTGAGAACGGAAAAACGATCGAGGAGATCCATCGGCTGAGCAAGATCGATCCGTGGTTCCTTGATCAATTGTCGCAGGTGATGGAATTGCAGGCTGAGATAGACTCGAAGCCGCTGGCCGATATCTCACTCGACACGCTGCGAGCTGCGAAAGAGTTTGGATTGTCCGACCGCCGCTTGTTCTATCTAACGGGGACACCCGAGAACGAGGTCCGCGAATACCGCAAGGCAAACGGGATAGCGCCCGTTTACAAACGCGTCGATACCTGCGGTGCCGAATTTGAATCATTCACGCCTTACCTCTATTCCACATATGAACAAGAGTGTGAAGCTGAGCCATCTAACCATAAGAAAATAATGATCTTAGGTTCTGGGCCTAATCGGATAGGACAGGGAATCGAGTTTGACTATTGCTGCTGTCACGCTAGCTTCGCTCTCCGCGACGCGGAGTTTGAAACCATAATGGTCAACTGCAATCCTGAGACCGTTTCGACCGATTACGACACTTCGGATCGACTCTATTTTGAACCGCTGACATTCGAGGATGTGATGAACATCGTCGATGTCGAACAGCCGGACGGCGTGATCGTGCAGTTTGGCGGACAGACGCCTTTGAATTTGGCCGATCGCCTTCACGCCGCCGGCGTTCCGATCATCGGAACATCGCCGGATTCGATCGATCTTGCCGAAGACCGAAAACGCTTTGGTGCCTTGCTCGATGAACTCAAAATTCCATGTCCTGAGAACTCCAGCGTTACATCAGCCGACGAAGCCAAAACCGTTGCAAATAAAATAGGTTATCCGATCGTCGTGCGCCCGAGTTTTGTGCTCGGCGGCCGTGCGATGGCGATAGTTTATGACGATGAATCGCTCGATGAATATATGCGAAACGCCGTCGATGCTTCGCCTGAAAAACCGATCCTTATCGACAAATTTCTGGAGCGTGCCTCGGAGATCGATGTTGACGCTTTGGCAGATGCGGAGACTGTCGTCATTGCGGGAATTCAAGGGCACATCGAGGAGGCTGGAATTCACTCAGGCGACTCGTCGAGCGTTCTCCCAGCGCAAAAGATTGCGACAGAGCATCTCGAAACGATCCAACATTACACAACACTGTTGGCGAAGGCACTCAAGGTTGTTGGCCTGATGAATATTCAGTTTGCGATCCAGGATGACCGCGTTTTTGTGATCGAGGTCAATCCGCGAGCGTCTCGAACGGTGCCGTTTGTGGCAAAAGCGACGGGGGTTCCAATTGCGAAGATCGCTTCGCTTGTGATGGCTGGACATAAAACGCTCGCTGACTTTAACCTTCCTGACGTGCTGCCTGTGCCGAAGATCTTTGTAAAATCGCCGGTGTTTCCGTTCAAGAAGTTCGCCGGAATTGACCCGATCCTCGGGCCCGAAATGCATTCGACGGGCGAAGTAATGGGTGTTGGCTCCACATTCGGCGAGGCCTACGGCAAAGCGATGGAAGGTGCGGGGCTTTCGTTGCCGTTAAAAGGTAAGGCATTTATCTCTGTGAATAATTCGGACAAAGGGCAGGCGGTCGTGCTCGCGAGACGTTTGAGCAAGCTGGGGTTTGGATTGGTTGCGACCTACGGTACGACAAATCGGCTTCGCGAGGTCGGCCTCGAATGCGAGAGCGTTTTCAAAGTAAACGAAGGCCGCCCGAACATCGCCGATCTGATCAAACAGGGTGAGATCGCCCTCATCATCAACACGCCGCTTGGTAAGACCTCATTCTACGACGAAAAGGCCATCAGAAAGGCAGCGTTACAGTTTAATGTGCCCTGCGTGACGACAATGACTGGTGCCGAAGCCCTTGTCGAGGCGATCGGAGCCAAGATCTCAGAGAAGCATGTCATCGTGAGAAGCCTGCAGGAGATCCACGCCGGAACATCATCCGCATCGCATTCTTGACCAACGCCAGACTTTTCAATAACTTAGTGTTAAGTTTTCTTTAATTTAGTTTCAAAAATTTAATAAATGAGTGAATCGCATGACCGCGAGATCATTGGCGGGCATCTGCTTGTCATTGGCGGGGCAGAGGATAAATATAACGAGCGGCGGATCTTGAAAAAGTTTCTTGAGCTGGCCGGCGGTGACAAGGCAGAGGTTTTGATAGTTCCGGTGGCTTCGGACTATCCGGAGTTCGCCGC
>JANLTF010000448.1:0-11794 GCA_031362825.1 Acidobacteriota bacterium
GCACTTTCGATGTGCTCGATGGTTGCGATACTCGCAACTTCCTCAATGGTTGCATTGGCTGGTGAAGCCAAAGCAGCCGGCGAACTTATTGTGAACGGCAAAGATGTTGTTACGGTTAATGGTGAAGCTGCGGCCAGCGGGCGGGCGATTTTCACTTCCAGCATCATCTCAACTCCTGAAAATACCGGGGCAACGCTCAACTTGGGCACGGCCGGCCAGTTGGAAGTTGCCCCGCAATCAGCCTTGGTTGTGACCTTTGACAACAATGCGATCAGCGTCAGCCTGAATGCAGGATCTCTTACTGTCCTCAGAGCAAGCCAGGCCGTTAGCGTGAATGCAGCAGGCGAGGCGTTGACCTTGGTCGCCGGTGAGTCGGCAACCGCGTCGGCTGGTAAAATGGACGACGACCAGAGAGATTCAAACGGCAATTGTGTCGATACGGACAAAGACGGCAAGCTTGAGTGCGACGAAGCGGCGAGCGGAAACTGGCTCCTTTGGGGTGGCATCTTCGCCGGAGCCGTAGTGGCTATTACCCTGGCCGCTGTTGCAAACAATGATCGCCAACTCGGCGGCGGAACGACTGTTGTCAGCCCGGTCCGTTAATTTTTTTACCCTAATTTGGTGTGTTACACTAAACAGGTAATTTATCTATTCGACGCAGAATAGTACAGGAGGATATTTACTCAAATGCTCGGTATAAACAGAATTCGCAAAATAACCACATTATTCACAGTTGCAACCGTATGGACGGTTTATTCGATGGTCGCATTCGCAATCCCCAGCCTGACTGGCGGCGAGATCACGGTAACCGGCACTGTAACAGTTAACGGCCAGACGGCCGTCTCTAATTCAACAATTACTTCTGGCAGCACGATCGTGACCGGTGCGAATTCGAGTGCCGTCATCAGTCTCGGCAAATCGGGACGTGTCGAAGTTCTTGCAAACTCGAGCATGACGCTGAGCTTTTCCGACAGCAGCATCATTGGAACCCTTACGGAAGGCAAATCCCGCTTTGCTAATGCTGCTGGCGTCGCAACAACGGTTACGACCAAGCATGCAACCACTATCGCCGCTGCCGGACAGGCAAATAACTTCACGGTTGAGGTTGAGTGTTCGCACACTCACGTTGACACTGAAAGCGGTTTTGTGACAATGCGCGAGGGCACGAGCGACAAACAGGTTGCAGCCGGAACTTCGGCTACGGCAGGTAATCTCTCGCAGACAGGCTGTCAGCCTTGCTTGCGTCCGGGTTCGGCTCCTAGCGTTGCTATCGCCGGATGGCCTTTGCTTCTTCTATTGGCGGCTGGTGCTGTAGGTGCTGCGGTCTTTGTTGGAACGCAACGCAACGACACCACTCTCGGCGGCGGAGCTGTTGTAATTAGCCCCGTTCGATAGTCTCAAATCAATTGTTTTGATATTCGCGGGTCATGTAAACTTTACGTGACCCGCGATCTTTTGTTTGTTGTTTGTGAATTATTTAACAAGTTATAGTTGTCCTAGTTTATTAATTTTATGCATATAGCAGTTATTGGAACAGGTTACGTTGGGTTGGTCTCTGGTGCTTGTTTTGCCGAATTTGGTGTCGATGTCACCTGCGTTGACGTGGACGTCGCAAAGATCGACAAGCTGAACAATGGTATTATCCCGATCTACGAACCGGGCCTCGACTCGATCGTGAAAAAAAATGTCGCCGCAGGACGGCTTCATTTCACCACGGATATCAAATCTGCGGTCGAAGGTGCCCTGGTTGTCTTCCTCGCCGTCGGAACACCGCCGCAGCCGGACGGTACGCCCGACATGAGCTACTACCGCCAAGCCGCGAAGGACATTGCCGAGTCGATGAACGGTTACAAGGTTCTTGTAACAAAATCGACAGTTCCGGTTAGTACGGGAAAATGGCTCCGCGAGTTTGTCACAGCTAACCTTAAGATCGATACTGATTTTGGCGTTGCGTCTAACCCGGAGTTCCTTCGCGAAGGTGCAGCGATCGAAGATTTTATGCGCCCCGACCGCGTTGTCATCGGCAGTAACGAAGATCGTGCGATCGATGTAATGAAAGATCTTTACAGGCCGCTCTTTCTGATCGAGACACCGATCGTCATCACTTCCCTCGAGGCCGCCGAGCTGATCAAATACGCTGCAAATGCATTCCTTGCAACAAAGATCACCTTCATCAATGAGATAGCGAATCTTTGCGATGCGATCGGCTGCGACGTTCACGATGTCGCGAGAGGAATGGGCATGGACAACCGCATTGGCCGCAAATTCCTCCATCCCGGGCCGGGCTACGGCGGTTCTTGCTTCCCGAAGGATACCCGTGCATTAACGACGGTCGCGGACCAATTTGGTGTCGAGACACGCATCGTCGATGCTGTGATCGAGGCGAACGAGCGTCAGCGCGATGCAATGATCCCGAAGATCGAAAAGCTTGTCGGCGACCTAAGCGGCAAGAGGATCGGGGTTCTCGGACTTTCGTTCAAACCTGAGACCGACGATATGCGTGAATCGCCGGCGATCGACATCATCGCACAAATTCTCAAACGCGGAGCGACGGTAAAGGCCTATGATCCTGTAGCAATGGAAGAATCGCGGCACTTCATCGACGGCATCGAATATGCCACGGATGAATACGACGCGATCACCGGAGCCGATGCCCTTATTATCCTGACCGAATGGAATCAGTTCCGTGCCCTGGACCTCGAAAAGGTCAAGAGCCTGCTCAATTCACCAAAGATCGCCGATCTTAGAAACATTTACGAGCCAAAAGATATGCGCGAACTCGGCTTTGAATATGTCGGCGTTGGTCGGTAATCTAGAAAGGGAGAAAGGGAGATAGATTCGGTGAATTGAGTTTGCTCCCTTTCTCCTCTTCTCCGTTTCTCCCCTTCTAAAAGACTATGGCACTAACTAGTAAAGTATTAGTCACCGGCGGAGCCGGATTTATCGGATCGAACCTTGCCAACGAATTGATCCGTCAGGGAGCAAAGGTGTCGATCATCGATGACCTTTCGACCGGCAGCATTGAGAACATCAATGAGATAAACGGTGATTTTGAGTTTGTCGAAGGCGACATCAATGATGACGGCGCCGTAAAACGTGCCATCGAGGGGGCAGAGATCGTCTTTCACCAGGCTGCCCTTCCCAGCGTGCCGCGCAGCGTTGAGAATCCGGCTGAGACACATCGCGTCTGCGTTGACGGCACGTTTAATATCCTAATGAAAGCTCGGGAATCCGGCGTTCGACGCATCATCTATGCGGCATCGAGTTCGGCTTACGGTGATCAGCCGACGCTGCCCAAAATCGAAACGATGAGGGCCGATCCGCTCTCCCCCTATGCGGTCGCAAAACTCACCGGCGAGCTTTACCTTCGTTCGTTCAATAAGGTCTATGGCCTTGAGACGTTTGCCCTTCGCTATTTCAACGTGTTTGGGCCGCGGCAGAATCCGTCCTCGATGTATTCCGGTGTCATTTCCCGCTTTATCGACGCCCTGATGAAAGGCACGACGCCGATGATATATGGTGACGGTGAGCAATCGCGTGACTTTACGTACATTGCGAACGTGGTCAACGCCAATATCCGGGCTGCTCAAGCGACAACCGGGATCGGCCAAACGATGAACGTGGCAAACGGCGAACGGATCACGCTTAATCAGTTGCTGGAGGTATTAAAGAAGATCACCGGCAAGGCCGACGTCGCTGCGGAATATCTCGAGAGCAGACGCGGAGATGTAAAGCACTCGCAGGCCGACAATGCTTTAGCGGTCGAACATCTCGGCTATCAGGAACTCGTCAACCTTGAAGAGGGCCTTACCCGGACCATCGAATGGTGGAAGAAAAGTCGCTTTGCAAAATAAAGTGCGCTAGTTCTCCATCGTAAATACGTTAGAGGCCACCTCAGAATTCACAAATATCTCTTTCGCCTTAAAGTCGGCGTAGACAACGATTTGCCCGAGGTCGAACCTCTGTGCGAATTTCTCCGGAATCATCACGCCGTCAACGGTCCGGTATTTGTCGATCTCAACCGACGTAGTCGCTGATTGGCCGCCCATAAACTCAAATCTGGCATCATAACCCTTTACCTGTTTGGTTTTTTCGTCAACGTAAAAATCCGTTGCTCGACCATCCGGTGTCGTCATGCGAAAGCCCTTTTTCCCCTTTGCCGTTTCGGGCAAGGCGGTAATAGGGTAGGTCGCATCCCCGATCTTCCCGAGAATATAAAATCCAACACGATCGAGGGGCGGCAGCTTAAAACTATTCGGCGTTAGAGTCAGCGTGTCCTTTCCATCAAAAACCTGCTTGATCGGCTGAAACGGATTATTCAGATCGATGCGGTATTTCTCGCCCGAGAAGACCATCGCAAACGACCCTGGCACGACTTGATTAAAAGCATTTGTGTCCATGTTGCCGCGAAGGATCAGTGTTTTTAGACCTTTTAATTTGTCGCCGCCATGAGCGGCGAGAACCGCCTTAGCAAGCTCTTTAGCCGTGGTATCGGCAGCGGAAACCGTTACGGCCGGTACAGTCGGCTTTGTTCCCACGCCCTGCCCAAAGGCAGTGAATGCAAAAATAACGATCATGGACGCGACGGTAAATATTTTTCTCATAATTTAGTTATACGCAAAATCGGCTCAGTTGGTTGTAAAAAAAGAGACGGGCCGAACTCAATTCGATCCGCCTCCTTTCAAGTTACCAATTATATACGACGTGGATCTCTAAAAGCTAAACCGTACCGACAGCTCGACCCGTCGATTAGCCGAGCCGCCGCCACCGCCGCCGAAGAAGCCAAATCCGCCGCTCGTCGAACGCGAACGTCCGAACGATGGCGAGGTTAGCGATCCGACCGGCGAGCTTAAATTGACGTTGTTAAAGAGGTTCTGGACGTTAACCCCAAAGATCAGATTGTACGGATTTCGGTTGTCACCACCGCCGCCAAACATTCCGCCACCACCACCGCCGCCGCCCATCATCACGCCTGCGGGCATACCGCCGCCGCGATTTCCGCCGCCGCCGCCACCACGATTACCGTCACCTTGACCGCCAGCCGCTCCTGCCGTCGCTTTCTTACCCCCAAAGCCAAATGACTTGGTCATATTCAGATTAACGACCACCGTGCCCGGGCCTTGGCCATAGTTACGCGGAATGATCGTGGTGTCAGGGTTGGTGATACCGCTGATGTCGCAGAATTTATTTGTAAGCTGTAACACTTGGCAACGATCCTGCAAAGCCCCGTAAGTTGGCCGTTCAAAGAAGAGCGAATCATAATTCGAATCAACACCGGACGTGATGTTAAACGGTCGGCCTGTCGAAGCAATAATGATCGTGTTGGCACGCAATCCCCATGGCAACTGAGCCGAGCCCAGAAAAAATATCGAATGTCGGGAGTTGAATGCCGAGTTCGCGTATTCATTGTTCAGATCGTAGCTGTACGCCGGAAATCCAACCGAGTTCGCCTGGAATCGAGGACTGCTGAGACTGTCCGTGTCGCCTTTGGCAAAGCTAAGCGTGTATCCGCCGTTGATCGTATATTTGGTACCGATCGTCGATCGGATGTTCAGGTTCAAAAACTGTGAGTCTGATGAACCGGTCGATTCGATACGGTAAATATTGCCAAGCGCCGAATTCGGACGCAGAGCCTGAACCTGGACCGATGTTAGCCCTAACGGGCACACCGCGGTCGTGGGGCACACGGGAGCGTTGATATTACGTGTGCGAAGCGTGTTCTCAGCTTTTGATGCCGTAAATGTAGCGCTGAATACCGTCTTTGGATTGATCTGCCGTTCGACACTCAATGCCGTCTGGATCGAGTACGGCGCGTTCAGATCGCCGTCAACGCGGAAAGGTATGCTGGTTAATGGAACTAGATTGCCGAGTTGAGTTGCAGTCGGAACGTTGGTAACGCCCGTTGGCGTGAAAAGAGCTTGTCCCAGAATATTTGACGCATTGTTCGTAACGACATACGTCAACTGCGAAACGCCGTCCTGTCGGTTTGCACGCAGCGTCTGGCTTTCACCGAAACGGTCATAAAAAAGGCCTACGCCGCCGCGAAAGACCGTTTTTGGCGGCTTTGCTCCACCGGCTCCGGGCGACCATGCGAAACCAAATCGCGGTGCGAAATTGAAGTTGCTCGAGATATTGGTCTGATTCTCATACCGCAAACCAAAGCTCAGCGTCAGATCCGGCCGGATCTTCCAATCATCGGTGATGAACGGGCTGTAGTCGATCTGATTGACGCTCGCGACGGGATTACCCGAGGTAATGCTGAACTGATTCGGATTGTATCGCGGATCAGGGTTTCCGAGCAGTTTCTGACGGTACTGGTTGATCGAGCTTACAAATACGTCGTCATCCGGATTGTTGGGCGTTCCGTTGTTATCGAGAAATCCCGAAAATGTAAAGCTACCGCCATAACCTGATTCCGAACGGTCTTCGATATTGATGCCGCGGATGCGGATACCGAATTTGACCGAATGTGCGGCTCCTTTGCCAAACGAGGTCGTGGTGTAGTTCTGCAGTTCCCAACGCTTCGATTTGTTATAGCTGTTTCCAACCTGCGAACCGCCGCCTGTAAAGGCACTCGATACGTTAATGGTCGGGATCGAATTGTCACCTACCTGATCACGCTGGTTGATGTCGAGTGAAAATCGCGTTTCGTTGACCGTCTTGGCGTTGAGGATCATCGATTCGGTAAGGTTGAGGCCGTGCTGCGTCGATGTCGAATCCGAGGCACGTGACGCGAGCGAAAAACCGCCGATGCCCTGATTCTCAGATGTTGAACGCGAAAAATTATATCGTCCGACCAGAGTATTGTTGTCATTGATCGCGTAATCAATACGCGGACTGATCGAAAATCTACGGGTCGGAACCTGTACGTCCTGATTGAAACTGACGATGTTCAGCCCCTGATCCAAGATGATCGCCGAGATAACTGAATTCTCGTCACGGGAACTCTGATTTACATCGACAAAGAATGAAGCCTTCTTCGATTTGATCGGGCCGCTCAGGAATCCGCCGAAATTCCGCTGCTGGCTCGGCGCACGATTAATGGCGAAAGGATTTCGCGAATTCAGGCTTTCGTCGTTGAAATTGAAGTTTGCGGAACCTCGGATCTTATCAAAACCGGGCTTTGTCAAAACGTCGATACGTCCAAAACCAATTCGCTCGAATTCGGCTGAGAACGGATTCTGGTTGATGCGGATCTCGCGAATCGCTTCCTTAGGCGGCAATCGGCCGCCGGTGAAACCATCAATATTGATCTGGCCGCCGTCGGGGCCTGCTGATGCCCCAGCCAATGCTTGGAGAGCGGCTTCGAGTTCGTCCGGATCATCCGGCAGAGCGTCGAGATCCTTGCCCTTCAGGACTGTTGCACTGGCGTTGTTATCGGCGTCATTCGAAACTGTCGTGTCGCCCCCGACATCAACGTTTTCCTCGACACCCGAAACGGTCAACGCGACGACGAGTTCATTCTTCGCATCGGCCGTTACCTCGACCTCGGTGTTCTCGTACAATGCAAATTTAGGCGCGATGGCCTTTACCGTGTATTTTCCAGGAGCAAGTCCCGGAATATTAAATTCGCCTCGGGCGTTGCTGATCGACTGTTTTTGCTTGCCGGTGCTGTCGTAGGCAGTAACGGTAGCACCGACAACGATCGCTCCTAGCGAATCGACGACCTGGCCGCCGATGCTGCCAGCCGATTGCGCCGAGACGCTCGCGTTTGTTAGAAACACAGCGAGCGACGCAAATACTAAAGTTCTAAGAAATTTCATGATGGCTTCCCTCTAAATAAATTAAGCAGCGAGGCCGAACTTGATTCGTTCGGCCTCAGATTATGTAATAAAAAACTATGGTGTACCAAATCCATCGAGCCCAGGTATGCTGAGACTCGTCTGCGCCCCTGGGCGTCCGCCGCCTTGGGCGGCTGCGGCCATCTGAGCCATTCTGATGAAAGGCTCGACTCCGGCCAAAAGCTTGATCGCCTTGATCTTTTCGTCAGGCTTCGTTTTCGTGCTCGAAATGGCGATAACATCTCCGGCTTTCAGATCAGCCGCAGTGATGTTCGGAAATCGTTCAAGCATATCGTCAACCGAGCCGCCGCGTCCGCCCCCAAAACCTCCCGGACGCATTCCGCCCGGCTGTCCTTGTCCAGGTGTACCGGTCGAGGGCGTCGCCGTTCCTGGAGTCGCCGTTCCCGCAGTAGCGGTTCCGCCTTGTCCGGGACGGGCTCCACCGCCCGGACCTCCCGGGCCGCCGGCCATTCTTTCCGCAAACTCTGCCGGAAATTTCTTCATTACAGAGGCGGTCGCGAGTGCGATCGTCACATCCTTTTTCGAGTTAAGATCGTTGATGACCACTTCGTTCCTTTCGATGTCAATGGTCTTAACGGTCCCGGCAATGGTCTGAAATGCACCCGTTATGATCTCTTCCGCGGTAAAGCTCGTGCCGTCGGCACTCTTGTCACCCAAAGCACGAATCGAATCGCCATTTGCGATCTCGGTAAACGAGCTAGGTTTTGCCTCAGAGAACTTGACCGAATCCGGAGCGTAGCGGATGAACTTAGCATCACCTTTTGGCGTCAAAACGGTCGTCGTCGCACCCATCAGGCTTCGTACTTCGAGCGTGATCTGATTGGTCTGAGCATTAACCGCGGTCACTTTGCCGGTGATACCGCGGGTTTTCCATTTCTCAGCTTCTTTCGCCTGTTTCTGTGCGATATCCGATTTTGACATCAGGTAAACAGCACGTGCCGGAAGCGATTTCCCGTCGGCGTTCATAATGCCGGTAACCATGAGTTTGTCACCAACGCCGATGTCCGACGTCGTCGCAGCAACAGCCGTCTTGATGCTCGGATTTTCCGCCGTTACCTTTTTGAATTCTGTTTTGTCGGTGATCGCGACATTGACCTCGCCTGTTTTCGCGTTTACAACGATCGCAGTCGCGTTGATCGAAACAACGTCGCCGGAAACGACCGACGGCTTTATCGCTTCGGGCGTTTGGCCAAAAGCAAGTGCAAAAACACCGGAAATTAGAAATATAAAAACTGAAACTATTAGATTCTGTATCATTTTTTGTATGAGATCCTCGATTCTTTTTACGCCCAAATAAGGCAAATTGTTGCGCCCATCAAGGAACTATGACATTAATTCTATCAGTAAGGTTCGAGTCGTTTTGTAAAGAAGTGTAAAAAACTGCAAGCAATTGACTTACGCGATCTGCCTGATACGGGGCGAACGGGCGGTCACGATCAATCCGATGCCATAAGCGAAGACCGAAAAGAGGGCAATTATCCAGATGTAGGGAAGGGACAATAAGAGTGTCCAGACGAGGACGCCGGCGAGCGTGGCGAGGGTCTCAGAGCGGTTATTTTCGGGAAACAGATATTTTTGCAGCATCTTGCCGACGCTTACCTGCAGTGCGACTCGGCCAAAAACATAACCGAGAAGAAGCAACAACAATCCCATCGCGCCAACCGTCGCGCTTAGGAAGGTCGGTAGGGTTATCGCCCCGGCAATGATCAGAATGGACGAAAGCAGAAACGCACCGGCACCGAGACCACATACCTTGAGCGAAGAAAGCTGAATGCGAGCAACGGCCCGGCTAACGGCTCCCGGAGCGATCGTCGTCATCGCGAGCGAAATGACAAACCAAAGCAAAGCGACCACGATCCGCTGGGCGACAAAACTCCATGACAAGCTCGGCGAAAGGATCTGAGACGGATTTTGCGCTAAGTCTTTGATCTCGTCCTCGAGAACGCCGAACATTACGGTCTCTTTGCCGGGCTCACGAAGCGGCGTCGTACTTTTTGGCTTGTAACTACCGCCGAAAACTATAACATCGCCGCCGATATAACCGTCTTCTTCCTGGATCACGTTGCCGCCGATCGTGGCGACATCGCCCTCGACCCGGCCTTCGATCGTCACGTCCCCGCCGATTGCAAGCACACCCTTAGCGTGCTTTTTGACGATCACGGCCTTACCGAAAACATAGACTTCCTGCTCCGGAGCATTTTGGACGATGACCGTCGAGTCGTCCTCGGACATCGAGATCTCGGGATTTGCAAAGGCAGCAAGACACAGCGCAAATACGCAGATTGCGAAAATGAGCGTGCGGTTTAGTATTGAAGCAATAGCCGTCGTTGGAGATGTGGTCGGTAATGAATATCGCACGATGGCAGGGAAAAAAACTAGATTCTACGGAGCCTAAAAACCATTTTTGAAAGCAAGGCCGTCATTAACCCAACTACGCCCAACACGCCGACGATGCCGAGCAGGCCAAATTGAAGCGGTGCCGCAAGCGTTCTCAGAACCACGATCACACCGACAAAGAAAGAGTAAACGATACGGCCCAAAAATCCGCCGACCGCGGCCGCCTTCTCTAATATGCTAGCAAATCCGCTGAAAAAGCCTTGAGCCTCAGCTCCCATCGCGAACACAACGAAAAACAGCAAAGTTGCGATGATGTAAACTGCGTTAAGCTGTTCGCCCGGGTGACGCAACCCCGAGACACTGCTTTCTGCATTAGCGACGATCTGACGTGCAAAATCCTTCGGCAGTTCGATCTCGCTCTCGTTGCTCAGACGGCTGTTTAGCTGGTTGAGAAAGTGCTTTTGGTGATTTAGTTCGTTCGAGCAAGTGCTGCATGAGGCGAAATGAGATTCGAGTTCGAGTTCGCGTGGCGCGTCGAGTTCGCCGTCCAGATAGGCGGCGATCTCAAACGACGGACATCCGTCCTTTTCGATGTCGAACTCGTGGTTCATTCTAAATTCCCGTAAATCCTCTGTCGATAAACAACTCCCGCATCATCTCGCGGGCACGGAACAGCCGATTTTTGACCGTCCCAAGAGGCAACGCCGTCACCTCTGCGATCTCGTCATAACTCAGATCTCGTGAATGCCGCAAAATGATCAGATCTCGATAAGCGGCGGGCAGACAACGAACGACGGCGTCGATCTCGTTTCGCCACTCGCTGCGTTCGTGGTCCTGTTCGGGCGACGGATCGCGACTCTCGATCTGCAGTTGGAACGTACCGTCAGCATTTTCCGCCTCAATGCTCTGCGGCGTGATCGAATTTCGCCGCATATGATCGATCGCCGCATTATGCGCGATGCGATAGAGCCACGTCGAAAATTTGTATTCGTCGCTGTATTTTGAGAGCGAATTGTAAACCTTTATGAAGACTTCCTGCGTGACGTCGAGCGAGGCTTCGTAATCGCCGAGCATACGGAAAACATACCCCGTGATCGGCCTCTGATAGCGATGAACAAGCTCCTCAAAACTCTCCGAGCGGCCAGTCATCGCACTTACGATGAGTTCGCCGTCGGTCAGCGTTTTGAATCCATTTATCGCTATTGTTTGCGCTAACATACGTTGGAGTTTACTACGGTATTCTCCGAAATAATGTTTCAAACTGCAAGTTAGAAATTTAGCCCATCGCCGCGAGGGCCGCAGGAGCAGCGATCTCGTCAAAACTAAAGCTGCTGTCGGGTAAGTAAAGACCGACATCGTCAGGCCGCATGATCTGTGTTGCACGGCCAAGAGCCTCGGCGGCGATGTCTTTTATTTTTGCGGGAACAAGGTCGCGGCCAATTACGAGCATTCGTTCGAGCGTGCCGCCGCCGTCACCGCCAAAGCGGTCGTTGTAAAACATCAACAACCGATAGATCTCGTCATCGATCTCGGTCTGCTCGCAAGTCACACTCCGGACGACCGAAGGCTCGGCACCGCGAAGCAGCAACGCCGTAAATCCATCATTCTGCCCGCTGATGAGCATCGAATCGCCGGGCAATTTGTTGTTGAGGAGC
>JANLTF010000504.1:0-9166 GCA_031362825.1 Acidobacteriota bacterium
CCACGCCGCAGGCCGCGGACAGCTCGTTGGCGATGCTTTTAGAGTCGGGGCACGATGTCGCGGCCGTTTATACACAACCCGACAGGCCGGCGGGCCGCGGCAACAAACTGCACGCATCTGCTGTCAAGGAGTTTGCGGTCGAGCGGGGCCTCGCCGTGTTCCAGCCCGAGAAGATACGGACCGACGAAGCCCTGGCGGAGTTCCGCGCACACTCTGCGGACATCGCCGTCGTCGTGGCGTATGGCCGCATATTGCCGGAGACATGGCTCAAATCGTTTAAATTTGGCGCCGTTAACGTGCATTTTTCCCTTTTACCTTTATATAGAGGCGCTGCACCCGTAAATTGGGCCATCGCCAACGGCGAAGCCGTCACCGGCGTCACGACAATGAATATGGACGTCGGCCTCGACACCGGCGACATCCTTTTGCAGTTATCGACCGACATCGGCGCAGACGAAAACGCGTTGGAACTAATGGCGAGATTGTCCACGCTGGGCGCCGAATTGTTGATCGAGACGCTTCGTGAGTATGATTCGATCGTTCCCAAGGTGCAGGATCACGCCACTGCTTCGCTCGCACCTATATTAAAGAAAGACGACGGCCGCATCGACTTCTCGCGGCCTGCGTTTGAGATAATAAACAGAGTGCGAGGCTTTCAGCCGTTTCCCGCCAGCTTTACGCAGTTCCGTGGCAAGCGTTTGACGATCTGGAAATGCTCGGCGGCAACTGATTTTGAGTATTCTGGAACTCGGGTTGAGTCGGAAATAGTTGCTGCCAAGGCAGATGAACTCGTCGTAGCCTGCGGCTCAGGTACTTTTTTGTCCGTCGAGGAACTACAATTGGAAGGCAAGAAACGCTCCGGCGTGCGCGACTTCATCAACGGCCTGCGGCCGGCGGCCGGAGAGTTGTTAGGATAAGAGAATGGAACAGCCCCAGACGGTTTTGGTCATAAATTTCTACGAGTTTAAGGAGATGAGTTCGCTCGCACCTCTCGACGAGTTGAGCGCTAGCTTAAAGCAGTTGTTCGTAGATACGGGCATTCGCGGGACGATCATTCTCGCTAACGAAGGCTTCAACGCCAGCGTCTGCGGCACCCGCGGAGAGATCGATTCTTTCATTCCGCAAGCCGAAACGCTCTTGCAGACAACGTTTTCACCTAAGATAACACTCCACGAAAGCCGCCCGCTACGCAAAATAGACGTAAAAGTAAAGCCCGAGATCGTCACACTAAAGCAAACCGTCGATATCCAACTCGGAGAAGGTACGCACGTAAAGCCGGAGGACTGGAACGAGATCATTTCGGCTCCCGACGTCTTCATTTTGGACGCTCGCAACGACTATGAACATAAAAACGGAACGTTCAAAGGTGCGGTGAACCCCGAAACTGTCAAATTCAGTGATCTTCCAAGCTTCGTCGAGGCCAATTTGGATCCCGAACGACACAAGAAGGTCGCGATGTTCTGCACGGGTGGTATTCGTTGTGAGAAATTTGCTCCTTACTTGAAAGGTTTGGGCTTCGAACAGGTCTTTCAGCTCGAAGGCGGCATCCTCAAATACATCGAACAAACACCCGCAGATCAAACGCTGTGGGAGGGCGAGTGTTTTGTGTTCGATGAAAGACGGACGCTGGACAATTCGCTCAAACAGGGAAACGGGCCGGACTATTCGCTTCGCGGTTTGAACAAAAAGGCACGCCAATGAACATCGCCCCGGCCCGCATCGCCGCGTTTGAGATCCTATACAAGATAGACAAGGAACACGCATTCTCGTCCGTGTTGCTCCCGGCTTACGAGGAAACGCTGTCAGACAAAGACCAAGCCCTCTGCCACGAACTCGTCCTCGGAACACTCCGCCGGCAAATGTATCTGGACCGCGTAATGTCCGTTTTGTCTAAGGAGAAAAAGCTCGACATTGTTGTCCGCATCGCTCTGCGGTTGGGGTTGTACCAATTGCTCTTCCTCGACCGTGTGCCGGACCACGCCGCGATCAATGAGAGTGTCGAACTGGTCAAAAAAGCAAAAAAATTCTCCGCATCGGGCTTTGTAAACGCGATCTTGCGCCGCGTGACCCGCGAGGAGACTTTGCTCGAATTCGCCGATGATCTCGACAGGTTGTCTATAGAAACATCGCACCCGCGTTGGTTGCTGGAGCGTTGGATCGCACAGTTCGGCGAAGAGGAGACAGCCGAGATCGCGTACGCGAATAATGAGATACCGACAGTGGCGTTCCGGCGGACGTGCAATTCCGGTGAGGATGTTGATTATTTGGTTGGACAGTTTCGCGCGTCGGAGTTTGTCGAAGGCTGTTTGCTTACCGACCGAATCACGCCGGAATTACGTGCCATCGAAGAACGCGGCCTCGTTTATTTTCAGGACGAGGCGTCTCAGATGGTAGCTCAATCGGTCGAACTCAAGGCCGGAGGCAAGGTCCTCGATGTCTGTGCGTCTCCGGGAAGCAAGACGACGGCTGTCGCGTCGCATGCGAAGGGCATTTCGAACGACATACTGATCTGCGCCGGAGATGTGAGCGGCCCGCGAACAGTTTTTCTGCAGCAAAACTGTAATAAACAAGGCTGCGATAATGTCGCGGTTCTTCAATTTGATGGCCTGGACAGCATGCCGTTTCCAGACGCTAGCTTCGATACAGTTCTTGTCGACGCACCGTGTTCCGGAACGGGGACAATTCGGCACAATCCGGAGATCAGATATCATCTAAAGGCCGACGATTTTGAGGGGTTAGCTTCCAAACAACTCGATCTACTTAACGATGCATCCAAGTTGGTGAAGGTTGGAGGTTCGCTCATCTATTCAACATGTTCGCTAGAACGTGAAGAGAATGAAGGCGTCTGCTTGGAGTTTGTAGCGGGAAACAGCGGTTTTGCGGCCGAAGAGCCGAAGGTTCCGGACCGTTTCGTAATGGGTGACGGATTTGCGCGAACGTTTCCGCATCGCGATGGAATGGACGGATTCTACGTCGCCGCGTTTCGCAAGGTGTCGGACTGAATCTATGCGGTTCGGTTACGGAATCGGCCTAAAAAGTGATAAACTTTCGTTTTGATTTTTTCGGAGATTATTCACGATGAGTTTTCTAAAAACAGGTTTTTCGGCGATAGGAAAATTGATCGCGGTGGCGGTTCTAGCGGCGGTATTCTTGGTTGGAATGGCGACGGTCGTGTTGATGTCGCTGCAAGGTGCTGAGATAAAGGTTCCTGAGATAACAGGTAAGTCGTATTCTGAAAGCGAAACGGAATTGGCATCGCTTGGACTTATGATCAAAAAGCGGGCCGAGCGTGTGAGTGCGGAGCCGCCGAATACGATAATCGAACAGCTTCCGAAACCCGGAGAGACCGTAAAATCAGGACAGACGATTCGTGTCGTTGTGAGTAAGGCTCCGGCTGCAGGCGAAGAGGCCCCGAAAACAATACCGACACTCGATGAGGACGATTCGGACAAAATCGAGGAGATGATCACTGACAAGCCGAAGAAAACCAAGACGAATACAAATACAAATCGCAAGAAAGCTGACACCTCGCGCGACGTAAATACGGACACGTCGAACTCAAATTCGAACTCAGCCGATTCGAATGCGAACAAGAAGGAGCCTGGATCGAACAACAATTCGACTGACAAAACGAATAAGAACTCGGCAACGCCGCCCGGAAATAAGCAAACGGGACCGTCCGGCACAACCCGTCCGACCGGTGGTGACCCGAAGCCGCGTACGCCGACGCGTCCGAACCGCTAAAGCAACGAAACAGGTGGAAACTGCAACAAAACAAAGAGAACCGTTGGCAATGTTTGAAATAGCTCCGTCTCTTTTATCGGCCGATTTTATGAGGCTTGGTGAGGAGATCAGCTCGGTCGAGGCCGGCGGGGCGACTGTTTTGCACGTCGATGTAATGGACGGCAACTTCGTGCCAAATATCACGATCGGTTTGCCGGTCGTAAGATCGATCAGAGCGGCTACTAAGTTGACGATCGACACGCATCTGATGATCGAGGAGCCGGGCCGTTACGCGGCTGAGTTTGCTAAGGCGGGGGCCGATATGGTCTCGGTTCATGTCGAGGCAGATGTTCACCTTCATCGCACGCTCGCGTCGATCCGCGACGCGGGTGCGAAATGCGGGATCGCGATCAATCCCGCAACGCCGCTGAGTGCTCTGGACGAGGCATTGCCGTATGCTGATTTTATCCTTGTGATGTCAGTCAATCCCGGCTTTGGCGGGCAAAAGTTTATTCCGCCGGTCCTTGATAAGGTTCGTAGGCTAAAACAGTCGATCGGGGAACGCGGGCTTTCGACGAAGATAGAGATCGACGGAGGCGTTGATGCGAGTAATATCGCAGCGATAGTTGGGGCTGGTGCGGATATCCTTGTCGCCGGTTCGGCGGTGTTTAGCGGCGGCAACCCTACGGTTGCGGTTCGAGATTTGATCGAAAAGGGAACAGATTGGGTATAGAGGCCTGTGCCGTCTTGGTTTTGATGATTTATGTGCCATATGAGAAGTAAAAATTTGGTTTTTCTGGTTCTTATCCTTTTGATCGTTTCCGCGACCGTATTTGGGCAGACACGAGCGGGCGATGGTACTGAGCTTCAGCGGCTCGGCGTAATGGGGAGCAAACTCGATACGATGAAACGTTCGCTTGAGGGGGCTGCATCGGTATTAAAGCAAGAATCGAAGCCGAAAAAGGGCGATAAGGAAAATGTCGATTCGCCACTTGGACGCCTATTGAGCCTCGAGAAAGAGGTCAATCGGCTTCGCGGTGACGTTTCCAGTATGCGTGGTAAGGTCGATCGGGGCGAAAAACACGAAAAGGGCGATGTCGATTCCTTAGAACAGGCTGTTGCCGAGCTTCAGGCCCGTGTTGACAAGGTGCAGATCGAGACGGCGAGTGCCCGTGCAAATCCGGACGCGCGAGAGGGGCAAACACGCGAGATCAAAAAGAAAAGGAAATTTCTCGGTATTTTTGGCGGCGGTGGGAATGACGAATATGACGAACTTATCGGCAGTGTAACGCCGGGCCGTGATAGGGAATTGTTTATCGTGGCGACCCGTGAGGTTCGTAAACGTAACTACGACGTTGGCCGTTTGCTGTTTCAGACGATCATTACGACCTATCCGGATTCGCCGTATCTTCCGATGTCAAAGCTGGCCGTTGCTGACTCATTCTTTATTGAAGGATCGACGGGCGGCCTGATCCAGGCGATCGCAGCCTATCAGGACTGGCTCACATTTTTCCCGACGCATCCATTGGCGGACCGCGTGGTCCTCAAGATAGCCGAATCGGAAATGCGTCAGATCGGCCTACCGGATCGCGACGCGACCCGAGCGAAACGCGCAGAAACTCGGCTCAAAGCATTGCTGCAGCAATATCCAAATTCGATACTTCGTCCTGCTGCCGAGACCCGGCTCAACGAGGTTCAAGACAATCTTGGACTGCATAATTTGCTGATCGCCAACTACTATTACACATTGGCGGTCGATCAGAAAAAGGGTGGGCTTAAGGGTTCGCAGTCGCGTTATCGTGAGATCGCTGATAAATATCCGAACTTTAAGTTCATGGACGAAGTCCTGTTCAAAATGGCCGTGACCTATCAGATCGAGGAAGAGACCGACGAGGCGGCACGGTATTTCCAGAAGCTAGTCAGCGACTATCCGAACAGTGATTATTTAGAAAAGGCTAAAGAGCAACTCGAACTTATGGGTGCCACGGTTCCGGCGGCAAACCCCGAACGCACCACCATTTTGCCGCCTGAGGACGTTTCGTTCTTTCAGAATTTTAGGAATCAGCTCTTCGGTATTTACCCGATGACGATCGATAAGGACGGCGTTTTGATGACTCGAAACTTCGATAAAGAATCGTTTGAGTTGATCGACCAGGTGATTGAAAATCAGGGCGATATTCAGGTCAATCAGATACCGCAGGCATTGACGACAGTGATCTCGCAGAGGCCTGCTGCTCAGGTCAAGGCCACACCCCAAGAACCACCCGTAAAGCAATAATGATCAAAGCTAAGCCGCTAATTCTCGCGTTGTTGATCGGATTTGGTTTGTCTGTTTATGGGCAGCCGGAGCCTGTCGCTTCGCCGAGTCCGCAGCGGGCCGTTAGCCGTGAGAGCCGTGAACAGGCACTAGCGTCGATGCTCGAGGGCCAACGCTATTCGTGGTTGAGCCTCAGGACGCGTTCGCAGGCGACCATCGCGAACAACTCGCGCCTCGCCAAAGCCGCGTATCAGCGGGCCGTCGATCTCGATCCGTCGCTCGCCGAGGCTTATACGGCGATGGCCGAATTGACGATCGTAACGCCTCCAAACGACATCGACGCAGCAATTGCGCTTGCCGAAAAGGCTGTTTCGATAGACAAAAATAATTTTGGAGCGCAGCGAATTATTGCCCGCCTCAACACTTTCAAGAGCCGTTTGAATCTTGGATCTCTCGATAAGATTTCGGCAGATAAGGCCCTGGCCGCGTGGAAGGAGATCACGCGGATCGATCCGCGATTTGCCGAAGGCTGGGCTTTTCAGGCGGCGTTCTTTGATCAGATGAAGATGCCGACGGAACGCATCGAAGCGCTTCGTAAATGGCTCGCGTCGGCACAACCGCTCGAGACCGGATTTTATCGCCAGGTTATGGGGCCTAATGAGAATCTAGCGCCCGAGGCGGCATCGCTGAAGCTGGGTACAGCACTGGTTGATGCCGGTAAGATGTCCGAGGCGATCGAGGTTCTAAGCCTTGTTGTTGCCGAGGATCCCGATAATATATTGGCGATCGCATTGCTTGAAAAGGCATTAGCGACGGGCAATCCTGCGGTCTCCTCGACGGCGATACAATCGCTGCAGCAGGCTGCGTATTCGAACCCGGAAAACGTGATCTTGCTCAAGCTGATCGCCGAGATGCAGGCAGGAAGCGGACGGATCGATGATGCTGTCGCAGGGCTTAAACGTTCGGCGTTGGCCCTGTGGCTGACCAATAAGGCCGGGGCTGCGTCATTGCAAGTGGCTCTGGGCGATATCTATTCCAAAGCCGACCGGGTTCCCGAAGCTGTCGAGGCTTTTGAAAAGGCACTCGAAACACGCGAGATCGGTAAATCCACATATTTATCATCCGAAGATCGAGCGTTCGCCGTGATCGTCTTTGGCAAGATCATTCAAACCTATCGAACCGCAAAACGTACCGCCGACGCCGATGCCACGATCAGTCGTGCACGAAAACTTCTCGGGCAACAGGATCTCTTTTCCACTTAAAGCTCTGGTTCGGATTCTAATTTTGGGGTTAACCAAATGTGTTTTTTTATGTGTCGGGATATTTCCGGCGCAAATTGTGGTACGTACCACAATTTTATCAACAAATTTAAGAAAAACGAGTAAAAAAGGTGGTTTGGTAACGCATTTTCGGGGCTTGGTGACGCGGTTTTGAGGCTTGGTAACCGCGAAAAACGGCGTTGGTGACGCCATTTTGGGGCTTGGTGCCGCGATAAAATTGGCGCGTTACCAATGCGCTTTCGCCCGCAAATTGTCTCTATCCCGACCGACCGATAATCACCTGCCTAATCAAACCGACGAATGACCGATATCATCACGCATATCGACACCGGAGACGTGAGAAACGGTGGCGGAAGCGGCGTTCGGCGGCGGAAGGCAGTAACCTCGCCCTCGCAGGCGCTCTCGGCAGCGCTCGTGGAATTGCAGTATCGCCGGGCGGACGGGTTTGGTTTTTTGGTTAGTATGTGTACATGAGATAATCTCGTAGGATCCAGGAGTCAATTTAACTTATGATCAAGACTATCGTCGGTCCGGTACTCTTATTGCTTTTCGTTGTTTGCGGCCTTGCCCAGAATTCGGTGGAAGTGAACGTCGATAAGTTCATCAAGGCCGAGATGGAACGACAGAAGGTTCCGGGCATCTCGCTAGCCGTTGTGAAGGGCGGGAAGCCGATGATCGTGAAAGGTTACGGCCTCTCGAATGTCGAACATAATGTGCCGGTCAAGCCTGAGACGATCTTTCAATCCGGCTCCGTCGGTAAGCAGTTCACATCGATGGCCGTGACGATACTGGTCGAGGAGGGCAAGATCGGCCTTGACGAGAAGATCAGTAAGTATCTCGGCGATGTTCCGGCAAACTGGGCAAATATTACGATCCGCCACCTGCTTACACATACCGGTGGAATGACCGATTATTCTGCCGACTTTGATTTTCGCCGCGATTACACCGAGGCTGAGCTTCTCAAAATGGCTAAGGAGGCACCTATTGCATTCGCTCCCGGTGAAAAGTGGCAATACAGCAATCTGGGCTATTTGACGCTTGGGGTCATTATTGGAAAAGTGACCGGAAAGTTCTACGGTGATTTCTTGCAGGAAAGAGTCTTCAAGCCGCTCGGGATGACCACTGCCCGGATAATCAGCGAGGCCGATATCATTCCAAATCGTTCAGCGGGTTACCGGCTTGTCAAAGGCGAGCTTAAGAATCAGGAGTGGGTGTCGCCTTCGATCAATACAACTGCGGATGGTGCGCTCTATCTTACTGCCCTCGACATGATGAAGTGGGACGAGGCACTGGCGAGCGGTAAGCTCATAAGTAAGGCCGGGTACGACGCGATGTGGAAACCGGTGAAGCTAAACAATGGCAAAGACTATTGGTACGGTTTCGGCTGGACGGTAAAGTCTGTTAACGGCAGCCGCGTCATCGAACACGGCGGCGCGTGGCAGGGATTCAAGAGCTTTATTGCCCGCTATCCTGACGAGAAACTCACGGTCATCCTGTTTGCAAATCTGGAAAACATGGATCCGACCAAACTCGCCCACGGAGTCGCCGAGATACTTGAACCAAAGTTAATTCCAAAACCGATCGTCGATCCTGACCCTAAAGTAACGGCTGAATTCAAGACCTTGTTTGAAAATGTGATAGCCGGAACCGTCGATAAGGGCGTTTTCAGTCCTGAACTCCAAAAAGCCCTCTTTGCTCAGCCCGACCGTCTCTTCGAATTCGTCAAAGGTCTCGGGCCGATGAAAAAATTCTCCCTACTGGAAAGAGCGGCCGGCGGAGCTTTCATCACCTACACCTACGAGATCGAATACGGAGAGATGAGCCTGATTTTGGTCATCGCTCGAGACGGAGCCGGGAAGATTATTTTGTTTGGCCTAGAACCTTCTTAGGAGTAAGAGATGAAAAC
>JANLTF010000522.1:0-8881 GCA_031362825.1 Acidobacteriota bacterium
CCGACGACGGCGCTTTTTTCGGCTTGCTGGAGTTGGGCTTCGAGGTCACGTTTTTTCTCGAGTTCCGCGGTCATTTCGTTGAAATTGGCTCCGAGTCGGCCAAGTTCGTCGTAACGATTTTCCGGCACGCGAACCGTCAGATCGCCGTCTGCAACGTGCCTCGCCGCCACCGAAAGATCGGCGATCGGCCGCGAAAACCGCCATACCAGCAAAAACGTAATTAGCGACGAAACCATCAGCACGCCTAGTGTATAAACAAGCGGCTGAGCGGCGCGCCAAGCGGCTTTGCTTTTGTCATTTTTGAGCAGGACCATCACGTACCAGCGGCCTTTGCTGGTCTCGATCGGGACGGCGTGGGCCTCGTCGTCGAGGTTCGTGTTTAGGTCTGTTTTTCGGTTCGGGAAATGGATGAGGTCGTCGCCGAGGCGTCGGCCTTCCATCAAGGGCGGCAGATCGGTGAGGTCGTCGAGTTTCTTGTAAACGGCGACACGGTCTTGATCAAATGTCGGAATATATGCGGGATTAAGGCTGTCGGCGATCTGCCAGTTATTGTCGATGATGATGACGTCTTTGATGCGGTCGGTCGCGGTCTCGTCGAAGAACGGCTGATCCTTGATCAGGTCCTCCATATATTCGTTTGCCGTAATACCGTTCGAACCGATCGCGATCCCTGCGACGAGCGCACGCGTTTGGGCTTCGCTCAGGACGTTGTTCTGCTGTTGCGTGACTAAATTTAAGTAATATTGCACGCCGAGCGTCGTGATCAGCAGGAACGCGAGTATCAGCAACAGCCGTCCACGAAATGTGTTTAGAAAGGTCATTTTAATACCGCTTGCCACGCGTGTCGGTTGAATGTTATAGTTTTCGTTAGTTTGAACGCAAATTCCTGATCGACGATTTCAGGGTTATCAGATCGAGAATTTTCGCACTTTCCTCAAACTCTTCTCCAATCCAATTCGACCGAGGTAAAGCATGAAATTTATGTTCCCCGAAAAATTCCGTTTAGTTTCGTTGCTCACGATACTTGCGGTTATTTTTACCGTTTCTTTTGACACCGCCGCACAGACGCGAAAGCCGGCTGATAAAAAAGCCGCAAGTAAGGCGAATGCTAAAAAGGCCGCCGACACTAAGAAGGCGACAGCGAGGGCAAAGGATGCCAAGAAAGACAAACGGAAAGAAAAGGAACAGGCGAAGAACGCTAAAACTCGTGCAAAGGACGACAAGGCGAAACGCACAGCAGATGCGAAAGCCAAAGACGTTAAATCGAAGGATAAGAAAGATCCGAAGAAACTAGCCGAATCAAAAAAGGCCGAGGCTGAACGCCGCCGCAAAGAGGCCGAACGCCGTCAGGCCGCGCTCGCCGAACAACGCCGCCGCGAGCAGGCACGGCGGGAGGCGATCGCTCGTCAGCAGGCTTTCATCCGCGGGTTGAGAACCGAGACCGTCGCTAACATTTCGAACGACCAAACCGAAGGCGAAGACCTCGCGATCCGCAACGTTGCGATCAATGCGCTAGGCGGCAACGCGGGTTCTGTTGTCGTGATGGAAGCGCAGACGGGCAAGGTTTTGACGATCGTTAATCAGAATTGGGCCGTTCGCAGTACTATCAGGCCGTGTTCGACGATCAAACTCGTCACCGCCGCCGCCGGTTTGAACGAAGGTGTTATCAGCAAGGAGAACGGCAGCGTCCGCAATGCCGCGACGCGACGAAATCTTGACGATGCCCTCGCATTCTCGGATAATCCATATTTTCAACGTGCCGGTGCGAGCATTGGCAATCAAAAACTGGTCGAATACGGCCGTCAACTCGGACTTGGATCTCCGACAGGCATCAATCTCGAAGGCGAGGCTCCGGGCCGTTTGCCTTACAACAACAATAACGCACGTATCTATTCGCACGGCGATGACACCGAAGTTTCGACGCTTCAGCTAGCTGTCATGGCCGCTGCTTTGACGAATGGCGGAAACCGCGTGCTGCCGCGGATTCCGCGAAACACGGTCGAGAATGCAAACTTTCAGACATTTTATAAAGCCAAGGTAGAACTGCCGCAGCAGAACGTACGCCGCGTGATACCCGGAATGATGGGAGCGGCTTCGTACGGAACGGCTCGACGGAATATGGATCAAAACCTGGGCGTTGCGGGAAAGACAGGTTCGTGCATCGACAAGGGCTCGTGGGTCGGCCTGTTTACCTCGGTCGCTCCGGTCGAGCAGCCGAAATTTGCAGTCGCCGTGATCGTTCGCGGGCCAAGCGCTCGCGGACGGATTGCCGCCGCTGCTGCCGCCAAGATCTATTCGGCACTCTCGCCGCAGATAGTCCGCACCGACCGCAACCTCGCGCAGACCGAATTTCACATTCAGCCGAAGAACGTAGCGGTTGCCGCGTCAGTTTTGGCCAAGGCAGATGATGACGAAGAAGCGGACGAAACGGACACGACTGACGCGAACGTTGCCGATGCCAACGACATGCGTGACGAAGGCCGCAACGTCATCGTCGTGCCGAATGCGCCGCGAACCGAGAAAAAGTTGGTAACGAAAACAAGCAGCTCGCAGCCGACGAATTTTCCGCCGGTCGTAATTACCTATTCTAAAGACGGCAAGACGACTACCATCGTCAACGATCAGCAGAACAAAAAACGCGAACGCGTGGTCAAGCCGCAGTAGGGGCGAACTCCTTAAAAAATAAGGGTTTTCGCAATAGCACCAAAACATTTTCGGACAAAATAGCGTTTTGGTGCTTTTTGTGTCCTAGCGAACGGTTTTTGGCTTGACACAAATGCGAAAATTACGTGATTATTTAGCTTTCTTATTATAAAGAAAGCTTATCGATATTTGCCGCCTTTACGGCGATAAAGGCTGACGAACGATTGCAACTATTTTAATTTCGCAATCATCTGATTTCACGCGAAACCGATACTAAGGTTGACGCGAAATAAATGGCACGCCGATAGGATTTGGCGGAGGAACGAAGTAAATGAAAACGATCTACAGACAATTATTTTTTGCCGCAATTTTGGCGGTAATCGCGACCGCCGGTTCACTGAGCGTGAGCGCACAGACGGCTAATCCTTGTGATGCCACTACCGAGGCGGCCGCAGTGGCCGCGTACACAGAGTGGACAGGGCTCTTTGAAAAGAAAGATCTCCCGAGCCGCAAGTCGGCCGTTGAAAAGGGAAAACAGCTTGTCGCTCACGCAATGTATCCCAAGTGCGAAGCTACAAAGGCGGGCATCGAGTTTGTTGCGTCTAGCCTTCCCGGAATGGAGGCTGCGGTCAATTTGATTGAGGCTCGCAACTACGAAAACGCCCTGAGGGACCGCTTTATTAAGAGCATTGCGGCCAAAAATTGGGATGAGGTGTATTCCTCTGGAAAAGAGATCGTTGCTAAATATGTTGACATCGATGTCAATGCCGGAGCAGATACGGCTGAACAGAAAAAGAAGAACCAAGACAAGGCGGACAGCTATCGGGCGGTGAAATTGGTGCTGGGCACCATCGGCCTCGACGAGACCGGCAAGACGCCAAGCAACACAAAGTGGAACGATGACACAATAAAGTATGCGAAAGCATCCATCGCTGATATTGAGGCTGGTAAAACATTTGCGGCATGGGGCGTTCCTCCATCTTTTAGCTACAAGAACAAGGATGATGCTCTCGGTTGGATGAATTACTCGCTTGGCTACATCCTGTTCAATGACAAAAAGAACAAGAAGGATGCCGCTGCCTACATGTACAAGGCGTCTCAGATCGTTTCGGACACTAAGAACAATCCGGTCGTTTACAGCTCGATCGCATCGTTTTATGTCGATGATCTAAATAAGAATATTGTCGAACTTAAGGCACTGCCCGGACCGGTCGACACGGATACGCCCGAGGTGAAACAGCAGAAAGTAGATGCGATCAAGGACAAAACCGGAATGGTCAACGGTGCGGCGGAACGCGTGATGGACGCCTATGCACGTGCATATAATTTTGCCCCGACCACACCTGCCAGCAAGGCATACCGTGACGGCCTAAAGACAAGCTTTAAGCAGATCTACGATATCCGCTTTCAAAAACCCGATGCGACAACCCCGACGGTTGATGCATGGATCGCGTCGGCAACCGGCAAGGCATTTTTGAATCCTTCGACGCCGATCACACCGGTTCAGGATGCTGAAAAGCCAACGGCGACAACGACTGCGACTCCTGGCCCGGGCGGACCTGTGACCGTAAAACCGACAACGCCGACGACACCCGCCGGCGTAAAACCGACGGCTCCGGGAACGAAACCGGCTCCGGCCGGAACGAAGCCTGCGGTTGCGGTGGTTAAGAAAAAAATAACGCGCTAACGTCAAAAATTGTCTAATTGATCGGGCCGGACGCTTGTTTAAAGGGCGTCCGGCTTTCTTTTTTGCCCGATTCTAAATAGAATCAAAGTTTATGTCCGCATCGCTAGCAAAGCTCGAAAATCTGACTGGCCACAAGTTTGCGGACCTTGCTTTGCTCGAACGTGCCGTCACGCACCGATCGTGGGCGTTTGAAAATCTGCCCAACGCAACGGACGAAGAGATTCGCGAAACCGAAAATGAATCGCTCGAATTTGTCGGTGATTCGGTGCTTGGCTTAGCGATCGCGGAGCAGGTGTTTCGCAATAATCCGCGCTTGAGCGAAGGCGACCTGACGCTGATGAAGCATCACCTGGTGAGCACCGTAACGCTCGCCAAGATTGCCGGCGATCTTGATCTCGGGCAGTATATTCGTGTCGGCCGCGGCGAAGAGAAAACGGGCGGACGCAAAAAGCAAGCCTTGCTTGCCAACACGCTCGAGGCGATAATCGGAGCGGTTTTTTTCGACGGCGGCTATATAAAGGCCCGGGCATTTATTGCGAAAATCTTTGCTGAAGAGCTCAGGTCCGCGACGCCGAAAAGCTCGCTCGATTATAAAACGATGCTGCAAGAGCGGCTCCAGGCTGAAAAACTCGTCGCGCCAAGTTACAATGTAATTCGCGTCGACGGGCCGCCGCATCTGCGGACGTTTTATGTTGAGGCAGTGTGGTCGGACGGGAAAGCCGTTGGCGAAGGGCGTTCGATAAAGGCCGCAGAAATGATGGCCGCGAATGCGGCTTTGTCCGACCTGGCAAAACAAACGAAACAAGCTAATTGAGACCGACGTATTTTTGTTCGAATTATGAGCACAGAAGAAAAAAAGGTAACCGAAAAAGCCGAACCGACACCGACAGGCCCCCCAAAATCGACGGCGCGCGAATATTTTGAGTCGTTTGCCGTCACGCTGGTGATGGCGATATTCGGCATGACGTTCATTTTGCAAGCGGTCACGGTGCCGACCGGTTCGATGCAGAATACGATCCTTGTCGGCGACTATTTGCTTGTAAATAAATTTATCTTTACGCCGGGCGGCGGCAGTTCGCTGCCGTTTTTGCCGCAGCGTGAGATCGAACGCGGCGATATTATTGTATTCAAGTATCCCGGCAATAAGCTGCATCCCGAGAATGACCGCCGTCACGCGACGCCGGCAATTCCGTATCAGATCAACTACGTGAAGCGAGTTATCGGTTTGCCGGGCGAGACGGTCGAATTCAAGCAAAATCAGGTCTATATCAACGGCCAACCGCTCGCCGAACATCGCGTTATCGGTGATCCGCCGCGGCCGGGCGACAGCCAGTCGGCACTCGTCACAAAGGATTTCGAGGAGCGGGAACCCGATGACAAATGGGACGTCTATTACGACGAAAGCACGCTCAAACTCTCGGCAGCCGGCCGTATGCCGCAGAATCCGGGAATGGAATTTGGCGTGCCGAATAAGCCGATGGTCGTTCCGGCAAACAGCTTTTTTGCAATGGGCGACGCTCGCGACAACAGCGAAGACAGCCGTTTCTGGGGATTTGTGCCGCGAGATCTGATAATCGGCCGAGCGATGTTTGTGTATTGGTCATGCGATCGCGGAGCGTCGGACGGCAGTGCGTTTGGCTGTCTCACGCATCCGCGTCTGAGCCGAATAGGGAAGTTTGTGAAGTAGTTTTTGCCAGTTTCTGCAAGTTTGCTTTAAGGGACAGTCGGGAAGGCGGGCTTTTGCTCCCGCTCTTAGTTTCAATCAAAGAGCGGGGGCAAGCCCGCCTTCCTGACTGTTTGGTTTCCACATTAATTTTGTCGATGATGCTACAGCTATCCACGGAAGTTTCCGACGCCATTCGAAATGGCTCTCCTGTTGTCGCCCTAGAATCGACCGTAATTGCCCACGGCTTGCCGTATCCGCACAATCTCGAAACTGCGAAAAAGCTAGAGCAGATCGTGCGTGAGAACGGGGCAGTTCCGGCAACGATCGCAGTGTTTGGCGGCGAGTTTTTTGTTGGGTTGTCTGCCGGGCAGATCGAACAGCTCGCGACGCGCAAAGACATCCGTAAGATCTCACGCCGGGATCTGCCGATCGCCGTCGCCAACAAACTTGATTGTGCCACGACCGTCGCGACGACGACATTTATCGCGAATCGAGCGGGAATCAAGGTATTTGCGACAGGCGGTATTGGCGGCGTGCATCGCGGGTTTGATGCCGATATTTCAGCCGACTTGCCGGAACTGGCACAGACACCGATCACGGTGGTTTGCTCGGGCGCAAAGATCGTTCTCGACCTGCCGCGAACTCGCGAATGGCTCGAGACTAATGGAATTACGGTGCTTGGCTGGCAATGCGATGAGCTGCCGGCGTTCTATTCGCGGGTGAGTGGCTTGGCGATCGATGAACGCGTGGAGAACGCAGATGATGTTGCCAGAATCGCAAGTGCCCGCGACGAGCTAGGTTTGAAGAACTCGATCTTGCTCACAGTGCCGATCCCGGCGGAATTTGAGATCGACCGTGCGGAACTAGAATCGATCCTCGCCGATGCTCTGAAACTCGCTGACGAACGCGGGGTGCTTGGCAAAGACATCACGCCGTTTCTGCTCTCGCAGATGTCTGAGCGAAGCGGCGGGCGAACACTCGCTGCGAATATCGCCTTATTAGAAAACAATGCCAGCGTCGCCGCCTCGGTCGCGGCCGCCTTTTCAGAACCGTCTGCGTAAGCGGGCGGTTCTGACTACTTCTTCGCCATTTTTACTTTCAGCGAATCGATCCGTTTCTGTGCCTCGGCCGCCTCTGGTGTGCCGGGGAATTTTTTGATGATCTCCGCCCAACTGCCGCCATCGTAGTGGAATTGTTTTGTGTTGGAATTGAAAAGGAATATTACACCGAGTTTGCGGTAGCGGTCGAGGCTGACGTAGTTGAGGTAATAGCTGTGGAGCGGAGCGTTTGACGCTGCCATTTCGGTGCGTTTGAGGCGGCTCGTGGCGTCTTTGGAGAGCTTGGCGGCGACTTCCTCAAGCAGATCGCCGAAGAGCAGCAGGATCGACGGGCGGAATTTTGATTCGGGATAGATCGCAAAATATTGATTCGCCGCCTCGATCTGATCGAAACCGTCGAGAGCCTGAACGAGGCGGGCGAGGCGTTCGTCGTCTCCGGGACGGAATTTGCCAAAGACGGCGTCGGCCTGGACCCAGCCAAAACTAGTCGGCGGGGCCGTCACCTTGTAAAACTTAACGCCATCGGCTTCGGTGACGCCGAGGATCTGAACATTTCGCCCACGCTGCATTCGATGGACAGGCAGGCTGTAGAGGCTCGGGTCTTTTCGAAGGACCGACAGGGTTTCATCGACAACTACGGCCGTTTTACCGATCTCAACACTTTTTGCTGACGTCGTTGGGCGCGGTTTTGTCTGCGATGCGGGCTTTTTGGATTGCGCGGAGACTGTGCCGCAGAACGCGACCGTAATCAGTAAGAGTGTGGAGGAAAGAGGGAGTTTCATAACGTTCCCGTTTGGCAAATCTATTTTTTCCGTTTATCCGCTAACTTTATCTTTTCCTGCATTCCGGCGTGATGAAAATGACAGATCGCGATCGCGAGTGCGTCGGCCGCGTCGTGCGGCGTCGGGATCGTTTTCATCTTGAGCAAGATCTTGACCATCTGTTGCACCTGATGCTTTTCGGCGTTGCCGTGGCCGACGACGGTTTGTTTTATCAAACGCGGTGCGTATTCGGCGATCTCCAATCCGCGTTGCTCGGCTAATAAAAGCATCAGGCCGCGAACCTGCCCGAGTTTTAACGCCACGCCAACATTCACCGCATAAAACGTATCCTCAACCGACAAGACGTCCGGCGAATGCTCGGCCATCAGATCGGCAACCGCGTTGTAGATATTATGCAGCCGTTTCGAAAACGCATCACGCGTATTCGATCTAACCGTGCCAAAATCCACCAGCGTGTATTTGGTTCCGGTGCCGTCGACCACGCCCCAGCCGAGAGTTTCGCTGCCTGGATCGATTCCTAAAACACGCATTAATTTAGTTACCGAAATTCGATTTAGACAAGATACTTCAAAATTTTGTGGAAACGCAAGTTGCGAGCAAAGAAAGTAAATTAACCGCAGATGACGCAGATGAAAGCATATAAAGACTGATAGAACAAGAAAACAAAATATTCTAAAAAATCTGTGTCTATCTGCGTAGTCTGCGGTTAATTCTCGTTGCGGATTCACGACGTGACGATAATCCTCTTACTCATTCGACGGTTGTAAAAATCCCGCAATATTCTTATTATCAGTAGTTACGCCGCTCACGCGAAATTGTAAATGGAGAATCAGCCTCAAGATTCGAGTGTTTTAGAACCGGTACGGACGCTGCTGGCGAGTGCGATCGACTATGCCGGTTTGTTTCCGCCGTCGGCGGTGTCGATGCCTGAGGCGGTGATCAACTACGCTACTTACCGCAACAGCAATTACAACTGGATGCTCGGACGCTTTGTCGTCGGTGCCTCGCGTTTGCGGGAATTTTTCGAATGCGCGAAGGATTTTAT
>JANLTF010000532.1:0-2967 GCA_031362825.1 Acidobacteriota bacterium
AAAGATGTACGTTAATGGAGCACTCGAGGGCACCGTTGCCACAACACAGCCACTCGAATACGCAAACAAACCCGTACTTTTAGGCCGAACGAACGACTCTGTGTGGGACGGCCACCTGAATGGATTGCTTGACGAACCAACGATATACGATAGGGCTTTGAGCGGTTCGGAGATACAGGATATTTTCAACGCCGGTTCAGCGGGAAAATGCCTCTACTGCACACCGTCCCCCGTAGGCATGGCCTCGTGGTATCAGGCTGAGAATAATACCAACGATGTCCGTTCCAGAATAAACGGCACGCTGCAAGGCGGAATGGGCTATGCTGCGGGCAAGATCGGACAGGCGTTTAGTTTTGATGGCGTGGACGACAGTATCGATATCGGCGCCAATACAAATATTGCAACTCAGGATTTCTCGCTTTCGATGTGGGTCAAGCCCGGAGCGACCCAGGTTCAGTATGCTGATATTGTCGACAACAATCACACACAATTTCAGAATTGGGTGATTCAACAGGATTCATCAAACACGAATGTGTATGCCTTTTCGGGCACATCAAACTTCCCCCTCGCTGCGAATGTTTGGCAGCACCTTGTTGTTACACACGATTCTGCAAACAATTCCCGGGCCTATGTGGATGGGGTTTTGGTCGCTAGCGGTATCTACGCAATTCCATATAACGGCACGCAGTTTTTACGTCTGGGACGCTGGGGAAACAGCCTCGGTCTGCCTAGTAACCGGAATTGGAACGGGCAGCTGGACGAATTTGCGACGTTTAACCGTGCGTTGACACCGCTTGAGATCAGGGCGATGTATCAATCCGGCGGCTACGGAATGTGCCGTCCAACAGCCACAAAACCGCCGAGCGGCGTTGTCGGCTGGTGGGGCGGTGACGGTGATGCGCTTGATATCTCAGTAAACGGTAACAACGGCACCATGCAAAACGGTGCATTGTTTGCAGTCGACAAGGTTGGACAAGGTTTCAAATTTGACGGCGTTGATGACTATGTTTCGATCCCGGACAGCCCGAGCTTGCGGCCGACGAATCTGACTGTCGAAGGTTGGTTCAATTGGACGTCATTCTCAGGTCCGGGCCAAAATGTGCTCGTGTCAAAAACGGTGGGGTCAGGCGGCCTCGATTCGTTTGCTTTATTCTACGAACCCGGTCCACAGAGGCTTGTTGCGGTAACCAGCACGGCGAGCAATTACGGCGACTTTCTGATCATGGGATTTACGCCGGTCCTCGGGACCTGGTATCACATTACATACACCTACGACGATGCAGCGAACGTCCAGGCAATGTATGTAAATGGCTCGGGAATAGCAGGCGGGGTCTCAAACTCGATCGCCTACGACTCGCACCCGGTAACCATTGGAGCCGGGATCGAGAGCGAAGTTCCGTTTCAGCATTTCCACGGCAAAGCCGATGAGGTCACCATTTACAACCGTGCATTATCACAATCGGAGATCCAATCGATCGTAAACGCCGGACTCGGCGGAAAGCTGACAGAAGCGACCACGATCACAACGAACAATCTAGTGTCGGCTTGGCGTGGTGAGGGAAATGCGAATGACACGCTTGGCAGCAATAACGGCTCGCTTAGCGGCGGGACTTTGTTTGCAGGCGGCGAACTTGGACAGGCATTTAGTCTCGATGGAACTGACGATACCGTTACAGTTCCGAATTCGGCAAATCTCAATTTTGCTGCGAATGCTCCGATCACAGTCGAAATGTGGGCGTATCGGACATCGACAAATGCGATCCAACACTTGATCGGTAAACGTAATAACTGTGACGGCTCGCCGATCAATTATCAACTCGCCTATGCCTCGAATCAGGTGTTCTTTGGTTCGGGTTTCGGAAACGAGATCGGCAGCGGTGTTGATCTGCCGCTAAACAAATGGACGCATGTCGCCGGAACATTCGACGGCTCGACCTTGCGGATATACATCAATGGCAGTTTGGCAGGCTCGGTGGCCGGCAGTTTGGGTGCAGCAACGACCGCACCGGTTTTGATCGGAGGTTCCGGCACGTGTGCTACTTTTGGCGGTGTCTTGGATGAAGTCGCGATATTCGGCCGGGCGCTATCGGCAACGGAGATACAGGCACAGTTCGGAGCGAAAAGCGCCATTGCGACGGGCGTCGGTGACGTGACCGTTCGCTTTCAGAGCGTCACGACCGCCGGGTCGACACAGGAAATTCCGCTCGACCCCGCCCTTCTACCACCGCTGCCGGGTTCCGCGACATCGCTTGGGTTGACCTACGACGTTGACACATCGGCCGTTTTCACGGGCAATGTCGATCTCTGCTTCAACGTTCCGGCACTTGCGTCGATCCCGTTGGCAGAGTTGCGGGTTTTCCACCTGGAAAACGGTGCCTGGGTAAATCGAACGGCTTTGGGAGCGACGTATTCGGCTCTGTGTACGACCGGAGTTACATCGCTCTCGCCTTTCGCGGTCGCTCGACTGATTCCGACATCGGCGAGTGCGATCGTCTCGGGCCGCGTCTTGACGGCCGAGAACCAAGGAATTCGGAAGGCCGTGATAACGCTGACCGATTCGACCGGAAACACGCGTCAGGCACTTTCGAGCAGCTTTGGGTATTACAGATTTGAGGATGTGACGGCGGGCGAAACTTATGTTCTTACAATTCACAGCAAGCGGTTCACATTTGCTCTTCCTTCACGCGTGATATCAGTTTCGGACGATGTGACGGACGCTGATTTTATCGCTATGGAGTGAGGTTATGGGGTAACGCGATGCGGATAATGAGAGAACACACTCCCTACCGGTCGTGTTTTCGCCTATTCGTTTTTGGCTTAGCGAAGCTTAAACACCAGTAAAGATTCGCTAGGGCAATTGGGCAGATGGGCCGTACGACGCTCATCTGCCCGTTTTCTAAGCGGCCTGTTTTAGTTCGAGCGGCTGTTTCTCGATGTCGGCGAGTTTAATATTTTTGGCCCAGCCGA
>JANLTF010000590.1:0-2568 GCA_031362825.1 Acidobacteriota bacterium
AGGCTGAAAACCGAAATCATCAGCGATAAGATCAATCCTAATTTGGTCCAATTATTTACTCTAAAAATCATCATAATTCTCCTTTGGCGAAATCTTGTTTACAATGTTGGCGTGGAAGCTACTGCACACAACGGACCGAAACGGCGTAGCCGGCCTCGGGGTTGGTGAAGCGGTAGATCATACCGTTGTTGGCCTCGATGCGGCGGCGATATACGTTGCGTTGGCCGTTTATATTCTTTGCGGTCGAGGTCCAGAAATAGGACCGCGGACGATCATTGCCCCGTCCGTCAAATGAATAACCTTCAGCGTCCGATGTAGCAAATCCGGAGATCTTGAAGTTAAGCTCCGACGTCCCGCCAACCTGCAGCATGAGGCCTTCGCGATATCCTCTCGTAGTACTGTAACCATCGACCATCAACTGGTTTTGCGGCATCCCGAGAGCGTTTTCCAGGTCCATCCAGTCGTTGTCCGACGGCAGACGCCAGCCTGTTGGGCAGGCCTTCATCGCTCCATTAAAGGTGTAGAGCATGCCGAATTCAGCACAATTGTCGCCGTCATCGTCGTAGCAGATCGAATCGTCGCCCATATCATAGCGAAGGTTTTCCTTCATCCAGGTCCGATTGCCAATCTTCTTAATGCCATAAACCTCTCCATCGCGTGGATCCTTGAAACTCGTCTTTGGGGAGAACTGGCTGTCCGGCATCCGTTTATAGAACGAGAATACCTGCGAGACCTGATACTGAAGTTGCGGATTCTTAATGACGGCCTTTACGTCCTGATAAAGCATGTCGATCACCTGCGTTTTTGACCGGCCGCCCAGATCGCGGCGTGCGTCCCACCTTTGCGTGATCGTCGCATAGCTCTGCTGCCCCGTCGAAGCCGGTGCGAGGTTCTCTTGTAACGCTCCTTTGAGTCCAACGACCAAATTCGCAAGCTGCGTGGCGTTCAATGCGGCTTCCTGAGCGACGGCGAATCCCGCAAGCAGGAGAAAGACAGATATAGTGACAATTGTTCGTTTCATATATTTTCCTTTTACTGAGTTTTCCTCTTATTGAATTGCAAATGGTGCGAGCAGACGTTGCCACGAGCGTGAGATCTGTTTCCATTCCCACGGACAGCGATCGGCACGAGCCTTCGGCAGCAAACCGTCCGTGACAAGGTCAGCGAAGCCCTTCGGGTCCGAACCGTATGCAAGACAGACAGTGTTGAAGTACCGCTGCTTGTCAAGTGAATGTTCATCAGCCTCGATCGGATTGGCCTCGCGCCATTTCATCTGTTCAGGCGACATCTTTGCATTGTTAGCTTCCCGGAGATCATCTGCCAAAAGATGTGTGTAAGCACCGTCGAAAACGGCATCCACGTCATCGTCATCGCCGGAACTGAGAAGGACCACCGTCGCAAGTTGGTCGACAGCGTCTTCTTCCCTGCCCGTGATCGGCAGATCCAGAATTCCGACAAGGGCATGGCCGACTTCGTGGTACATAACGAAACGGATCGAGCCGATGAGGGCTTTTGTCACTTCTGCGTTGTCGTATTTGCCGGTCTCATCCCGCTGGTCGTTGATGTGCAGGTTGTTGAAATGCCGGACAAACTCATAACAAAGCTGTATAGCCTTTGCCTGCGGCGAATAGAATGCGTTGATCTTGCCGCACTGGATCGCAGTGACCGTCAGATCGCTCGGCATACGGAAATTTGCGTTGATCATGTCGGCGAATTCTTCGAGGATCTTATTGCTTTGGACAAACTTCTGATAGGGAACGAGCGCCGGATCGGTCGGAACATCATAACGGACCCTAACCTGGCGGCCAGCTGCCGGCCGTTGAGCATTCTGTGCGATCGCATTCGTGGCTGAACAGGTGATAGCCAGTAAGCATGTTAGCAATGCTAGTTTGAATTTCATTTTTTCTCCTTATTTCTTTGCGGCGTGTTTCTTTTTAAGATTGGCGAGATATTCGATATCGGTCTTGTCGTCGGCCCAGGTCGTGCGCGAGCAATTGCCAACGCCGAGATTACGGACGGTCCCGTGAGCGTAGACGAGGTATTCTTTGCCAACCTCAAAGTGATAGCCGCACATCGAGCTGTCCTTCGCGGTCCGAACCTTGATCCTTTTGCCGGTTGTGCCTTTCCAGGATTCTTTGACAGTTAACGTCACTATCACATCGTAGGGATCGGCGGTCCGCCTGATGGACGTGACCTTTCCGGAAAAGATCGCGGCCGAGCTTTCATACGAATCGGTGACCTGCTTATCGATCGAATCGATGCTTGCCGTGCAGCTGCAAGCCAGCGACGTCTCGACTGCGGCAAATGTGAACGCGATGATCGCGAGTGTGATGTAGATGGTTTTCTTCATATTTTTATTTGAATATTGTTGACGGATCGGTCTTTGGTAACGGCAGCCGCATCGCAGCGATCTTCTGCGTCGTGGCGGCGTCGATGTTCAGGCCCCACTTCCTAAAGAACGGGACCAGATCGTTCCCCGTCACGTAGCACATCAAATAGACAAACTTATTCGCCTTGTCGGCGTCGGTGACCTTTGGATCGTAAATCAGTGGTTGCTTGCGAAACTCC
>JANLTF010000591.1:0-2829 GCA_031362825.1 Acidobacteriota bacterium
GCTCCGTCGATCGGTTTGGCGGATGCGGTTTGCGATCTGGTGAGTTCGGGCAGCACCTTGTTTTCGAACGGTCTCCGCGAGGTTGAAACCGTCATGTTGTCAGAGGCAATGTTGATCAAACGGCTTGATCTCGGCGCCGAACAACAGGCGATCCTCGACAAACTTTTATTCCGCATTCGCAGCGTCAAAGCAGCCGCCCAAAACAAATACATTCTGCTCAACGCCCCAATTGAAAAGGTCGATGAGATCAGACGCCTCCTGCCCGGAATGCGAAGTCCGTCAATGGTGCCGCTCGCCGACGCGGGCTGGGTGTCGCTGCATTCTGTGGTCAGCGAAACCGATTTTTGGGAGGTGGTTGACGCTCTGAAAAGCGCGGGAGCTGAGGGAATTCTAGTGCTCTCGATCGACCAGATGATCAGGTAACAGTATGCAAATAGTCAAATATCCACCAAAAGAAACGTGGGCGGCAATGCTCAAACGCCCTTCGATCGACACCGTTTTCCTCGAACGCACGGTCGCGAATATTCTCAAAGACGTTCGTGAAAACGGCGATGCCGCCCTCCGTCATTGCGCGAGGCACTTTGACAAGGTCGAGCTCGACGAGTTTTTGGTGAGGGAAGATGAATATCTCGAAGCAGAATCTCTTGTTTCCGAGGAACTCAAAGACGCCATCGCGGTCGCGAAAGGCAATATCGAGAAGTTTCACGCCGTCGACAGCAGCGAGCGAAACGTCATCGAAACGACGACCGGCGTCTTCTGCTGGAAAAAGATAGTCGCGATCGAAAAGGTCGGGCTCTATGTTCCGGCCGGCAGTGCGCCCCTATTTTCGACTGTTCTAATGCTCGTCATCCCGGCAAAACTCGCGCTCTGTAAGGAGATCGTTGTTACTTCGCCGCCGAACACTGAAGGCAAGATCGATCCGGCCACGCTCTATGCCGCCAAGCTTTGCGGTGCGACCAAGGTCTTTAAGATCGGCGGGGCACAGGCCATCGGGGCGATGGCTTATGGCACGGAGACGGTGCCGCGTGTCGATAAGATCTTTGGCCCCGGCAATCAGTTCGTGACCGAGGCAAAGACGCAGATCATCCGCACGGGCGCCATCGACATGCCTGCTGGGCCGTCGGAGGTTGCGGTACTAGCGGACGAGACTTGCGTACCGGCGTTCGTCGCCGCCGATCTATTGTCGCAGGCTGAACACGGACCGGACAGCCAGGTGATACTGGTCACGACTTCGGAAAACGTGGTCGCGGACACACTGGCTGAGATCGAGCGGCAGGTCGAGGTTCTCCCGCGAAAAGAGACCGCTCAGCAGGCACTGGAAAATTCAAAGATCATCCTCGTCGAAAGTATCGAAACCGGTGTCGAACTGCTCAACGCATACGCCCCCGAACACCTGATCATCGCCACCGAGAAAGCCGACGCCGTTGCCGAATCGATCGTCAACGCCGGATCGGTATTCATCGGAAACTACTCGTGCGAGAGTGCGGGCGACTACGCATCCGGAACAAACCACACGCTTCCGACGGGCGGCGCGGCACGGGCGTACAGCGGCGTTTCGGTTTCGAGCTTTTGCAAAACGATCACGTTTCAGCGATTGACCGCCGAGGGCATTAAGAACCTGGGCCCCACTATCGAAATAATGGCCGCCGCCGAAGGGCTTGACGCCCACAAAAATGCCATATCCATCAGGCGCGAATGGCTGGGAGGAGCGGACGATGTTTGATCTGGATCGGTTGGTCCGCGCCAACGTTCGCCGATTAAAACCATATTCGTCTGCCCGCTCCGAATTTGCCGGGGTCGCAGACATCTTTCTCGATGCGAACGAGAATTCTTTTGGCTCGCCCGCCGGGAATGGATTTCACCGCTATCCCGATCCGCTCCAGTCGGGTCTCAAGCGTCGTATCGCCGCAATGCATCAGCTCGACGCAGAGCAGATCTTCATCGGAAACGGGAGCGACGAGGCGATCGATCTGTTGATGCGAGTATTCTGCGTTCCGGGTCGCGACGAAATTCTGATCTGCCCGCCGACCTACGGCATGTACGGCGTAACGGCAGGCATCAATGACGTCGGCATTCGCGAGATAAGCCTTACCGAAACATTTCAGCTTGATGTTCCGGCGATCCAGTCCGCGGTTTCCGCCCGAACAAAACTGTTTTTTATCTGTTCGCCGAACAACCCCACGGGAAACGTGATGTCGCGTCGCTCGATAGCTGACGTGATCGAGAATTTTGACGGCATTGTCGTCATTGATGAGGCATATATTGATTTTGCCGACGATCCTTCGATGATCCGCGAACTTGCCCTGTATCCCAATCTGGTCGTCCTGCAAACCTTTTCCAAGGCATGGGGCATGGCAGGGCTTCGCGTCGGGATGGCGTTCGCGAGCGTTCCGATAGTCGAGCTAATGACAAAGCTCAAACCGCCATACAACGTCAGCAGCATCGCCCAGACCGCTGTGACGGCAGCACTCGAGGGAGAAAACAAGATCCGCGAATGGATCGACGAGATCAGGAAACAGCGCTCGGCCCTGGCCCAGGCATTGGAGAAATTCAGTTTTGTCGAAACGGTCTATCCATCCGACGCGAATTTTTTACTTGTTAAGTTTGCCGATGCAGAGGCTGTCTACCGACACCTGCTCGCCTCAGAGATAGTCGTGCGGGATCGCTCAAACGTCGCCCTGTGCGGCAGTTGCCTCAGGATAACGATCGGAACGCCCGACGAAAATGAGAAGCTGCTGATTTCTCTGGACGCTTTTCAGCGACAGAACATGATAACCGAATGACCAAGATTATGAAAAAAGTACTGTTTATAGACCGCGATGGCACGCT
>JANLTF010000005.1:0-3149 GCA_031362825.1 Acidobacteriota bacterium
GGTTACCAAGCCCCGAAAAGGCGTCACCAAACGGCCATTTTTCCTCGATTTTCGCAAAAATGCTGATAAAATTGTGGTACGTACCACAATTCCGGCCGCGCACATAAAAAAACACTATTGGTCATTTTCCTAACGTGAAAAAGCTGCCCAAACAGAAACTGTTCGGACAGCCTTTTCACTTTTTCACTTTTTCACTTTTCGCCTTTTTAGGCACTCGCCGACGCGGCGTACGGCGGCAGGATGACTCTCGCGGCCTTTTCTTTCTTCGCACCCAATGCCCAGTCGGCTTGCATCAGTGTGTGGATATCGCGGGTTCCTTCGTAGATGACGGCGGCTTTGCAGTTGCGAAGGTAGCGTTCGACGGGATAATCGTTGGTGTAGCCGTTGGCTCCGTGGATCTCGATCGCCATCGAAGCGGCGGTCTCGCTGCGAACGGTCGCCTGCCATTTGGCAAGGCTCGCGGCACGCGCCGATGGGAGGCCCTCGTTCTTGAGATAACCGCATTTTAGCCACAGCAGATGCGACATCTGATAGTCGGCCTCCATGTTGGCGATCTTTTGTTTGACGAGCTGAAAATTCCCGATCGTCTGGCCCTGCACCTCGCGGGTGTTGGCATACGCGACCGACGCGTCACGCGAAGCACGAATAACGCCTGTCGCTCCACTCGCGACCGTGTAGCGTCCATTCTCAAGCGAAAACATCGCGATCTTAAACCCTTCGCCCTCTTGCCCAAGCATGTTTGCCGCCGGAACGCGGACATCTTGCAGAGAGAAGTAACCGGTGTTGCCGGCACGAATGCCGAGCTTGCCATGCAGCGTACCGCTCGAAAAACCGGGCATGGTACGTTCCACAATAAAGCACGAAAGGCCGGTGTGATCGCGAACCTTCTGCTTTTCAGCGTCCGTCCAGCAGAAAAACAGGAAGTTATCCGCAACATCACCGAGCGAGATCCACATCTTCTCGCCGTTCAGGATCCAATCGTCACCGTCGCGGCGTGCGTACGATTTCATACCGATGACATCGCTGCCCGCGTTCGGCTCGGTCAGTCCAAACGTAGCGAGCTTTTCGCCCTTCGCCTGCGGCACGAGGTACTTTTGCTTCTGCTCTTCGGTGCCCCACGAGTAAACGCTCAGGCTGTTCAAACCAACGTGAACCGACATCGCGACACGCAGAAATGTATCGCACGCCTCCAGTTCCTCGCACACCAAACCAAGCGCGACGTAATCAAAACCCGCTCCGCCGTATTCCTCAGGAATACAAACGCCCATCAAACCAAGATCGGCCATCTTCTCAAAAACGCTTCGCTCGAAATGGCATTTCTCGTCCCATTCCTTAATGTACGGAGCGACCTCGCCCGCACAAAACTCGCGAACTGTGTTCTGCAATGCAATATGTTCTTCTGATAATTCAAAGTCGATCACGGTGTTTAATTTCCTCGCTTGCCTTGGGTTCTATGATAGAATTTCACTCGTAAATTCAAATGACAAGTCTATCATTTTGATGATATTTCCGCTAAACGCACGCGATTCATTCGCCTCACCTATGTCAATAAGAAAGCTAATATTTACGGCCATTTGTGTCGCCGCTTTTACTCAGTTTCTTGCGGCCCAAAATCGTTCGAACGAACCGATCCCGAAGATGCCGAAGCTGCTCTCGCAGCTCGAGCAGATGAACGTCCGCGAAGCATGGCTCAAGAAACGGCTCGACACCCTGCTGTTGCCGATGATGCGAAAACACGGCATCGCGATGTGGATCGTCGTCAACGAAGAATTCAACAGCGATCCAGCGACCGAATACATCGTGCCCCCGATGCCGATGGTCGGCAGCCGCGATTTCTTCATCTTCGCGGACACTGGCGAAAAGCTGGAGAAGATCGCCATCGTCAGATATTCCGAAGAGCGTCTGAAAAATCACTATCAGATGATCAGCGTCTCGCGGGACAAACTCGGCGAAACGCTGCGGGCGACGATCGCCAAATACGCTCCGAAAAACATCGCCCTCAATATGAACGGCCCGCGAGGCCAGCAGAACGGGCTATCGCAGGCTTCGTATAGGATGCTTGCCGAAACGCTTGGTGCCGAGACTGAGAAGAAATTCGTGCCAGCCGCGAGTTTCCTCAGCAATTTTTTTGACACACGACTGCCCGAGGAACTTGAACACTATCAGAACGCGGTCCTCGTGACCGACATCCTGACGCGGCGTGCATTTTCGAACGAGGTCATTACGCCCGGCAAAACAACCGTCGGCGACGTGCGTTGGTGGTTTTTACAGCAGATCAGTGATCTCGGGCTGACAACGTGGTTCCAGCCGGACATTCGTATTCAGCGTCGCGCGAAGGCGAGCGCGACGAGCCAGCAATTCCTATCGGTCGCCGACGAAGCCACCGTCATCGAACGCGGCGACCTCATCCATATCGACTGCGGCCTTAATTACATGGGCCTCTCGACCGACTGGCAGAAACACGCCTACGTTCTGCAAAAGGGCGAAAAAGACGTTCCTGCGGGTATGAAAAAAGCTCTTGCAAACACAAACGCGCTGCAGGACACAATATTCGCAGTCGCACGCGTGGGCATGACAGGAGCCGAGGTTTACGACGCCGCGATGGCCGATATGAAACGCCGCAATATCGAGGCGATGATCTATTCGCATCCGATCGGCAATCACGGCCACGGGCTAGGTGCGTCGATAGATTTTCGCCGTGCGATCACGGGTTCGGAAGAGCGGTTTCGATTAGGTTCGTACACATCGATCGAGTTAAATACGGCAACGCCCCTGCCCGAATGGGCGGGCCAAAAAATAACGATCATGGCCGAAGACGACGCCGTCATGACCGGGAATGGATATAAGTTCATCCGGCCACGCCAGACCGAGTTTTATTTGGTCAAATAGGCGGAGTCACGACCGGTGGGGAGTGTGTTGTTTGCGAACGAAATGATAACCGTTTCAAAAGCCAAACAGATCATAACCAGAGAAACTGGCTCGTTGAGCACCGAGCGTGTCCCGATCGCCAACGCGGTCGGTCGCATTCTTGCCGAACCGATCGTCGCCGACACCGATCTGCCGCCATTCGACCGTTCTCAGATGGATGGGTCTGCGGTGATTGCTAAAGATACTTTGAGCGCGCCCGTGATGCTCGACCTCGTCGGCGA
>JANLTF010000015.1:0-19747 GCA_031362825.1 Acidobacteriota bacterium
TTACCCGTCCAACGCATCGGGAACTCGCCATTCATATTTTGCTGCTCTTTCTTGCGCGGACGGCGTTCGCGGACGGTGTCATCGGCGTTGTAGATCACCTCAATCTCTTCGACAAGGTGAATGATTCCTTTTTTGGTGACATAGACCCGGGACATGTCTGTCAGGAACATTCCAAAGGATTCCATATCAATTTCGGGGTCGCCCTTTACGAGCTGATCCGCGAGCGATTCGAGACTCTTTCCTTTTCCGAGGATCTCCGGAAGATCATGAGATGTGTCAGTCTTTAAGAGTTTGCGTGTAGAAACCGGCCGTCCTTTCTCGTCCGTATAACGCACCTCACGTTTCGGATTGAGGGCCTCAAGAGCTACAACCGCATCGCGGCCTTTTGGATTGCTAATGTTGATTGGCATAGCGTCGGAACGCAGGCTACCAGCCTGCGAGACGGTCAAAGGCAGGCTGGCAGCCTGCGTTCCGTCACATCAGATCAAAATCCAGGTCATCGGCCGAGATCTCCTCTTCCTCGGTATTCTCAAGAACGGCCGCCTGGTTTAGTTTGATAAACTGAAACTCAGCCTTTTTCCCCACAACCATAAACGCCTCGTCGCCGGCACCTATCAAAAAAGCGTTGTCATGTTCCACGCCACCGCGCCAACTGAACGGAAATGTGTAGATCTGGCCCGTCGAAAGCTGGTCATACAGGTCGCTGATCTTCGCGTTTTCATACGGCCCGATTATGTAAACGCTCTTAACTATCTGTAGAAAATAGTCTTCGACGGTCGCGGGTTCGAGAATATTTGTCTGAATGAACGACGATTGGACTTGCTCGATCTTCTCCCCGTCGGCATTTACCGGAACGAGTTCGGCACGATCGATCGAGTCGCCTTTGTCGGTGATGGTTGCGAGAGCAGTGCCTCCTTTATCGATCAGCGTTTTGCCGTCTGCGGCGAGCACTCGCAGGTTGGCTTCGCGGCCTTTGTCGTCGAAGGCCTCTATATCGATCTTGCCGTACAGTTTTTCACGGTCGATCTTTACGAGCGTTACCTGAAACTCCTGTCCGTCCAAGGATAAGACCAACGGTCGTGCCATAAAATGCTCACCAACAAATGTAATCTACGCCAATCTTACAATATCCGCCAAAACGGTGTAAATATGCCGAAACGAAGAAAGGGCTGCCCCGCGAGGCAACCCCTTCATTCATTGATCTGGTAGGCCGTGCAGGGATTGAACCTGCGACCCACGGATTAAGAGTCCGTTGCTCTACCAACTGAGCTAACGACCCAGAGCAATCGAAAGTATAGCAAAATCCAATTCAAACTCCAAAATTCGCAAATTTAATTCGGATAACGCGTCCTTATTTGGGTGAATCGACGTCTGTATTAAGTATAATCGTTGAAATGAAGGAATGTCCCAAATGTGAGCTATGTTATCCCGACGAGGTCGCTATTTGTCCGGCGGACCAAACGGCGACAAAGATCTCGCTGCCGGGCGGACAGGTGCTTGCCGGCCGGTATCTGCTGGAAAGCCGTTTGGGACGTGGGGCGATGGGGCAGGTTTATCTTGCCAAGGACACAAAATTTGCAACCAAAAAGCTCGCAGTTAAGACGGTTCGCCAGGATCTTTTGAGCAGCGAAGATCTGCAGGAAGGCGAGGCGATCGCACGCTTCGAACGCGAAGCTCAGGCGGCGGCATCGATCCAACATCCAAACACCGTCAGCGTCACCGATTTTGGCGAGACTGCGGAGGGCATTTTCTATCTCGTGATGGAGTATGTTGAGGGCGAAACGCTGCACAAATTGCTCCGCCGTGAGGGAACCTTGCCGGTCAAACGTGCTGTGAGGCTTTTAAGGCAGATCGCTGATGGTGTCGATGCTGCACACGATCTCAATATCCTTCACCGAGATCTAAAGCCCGCCAACATCTTCATCATGCAAAAGGGCAAAGGCGGCGACGGTTTTGTGAAGGTCGGCGACTTTGGCCTTGCAAAGATCGTCAATCAGACGGTGACGGACGCCACTTCGAATGCGACTCCTTCGTCACGCGGAATCATCGGCACGCCCGAATTCATGTCGCCCGAGCAGATGCAGCCGGAGGTCGGGGTCGATAAACGCGCCGATCTATATGCGCTCGGTACGATCGCATATCTGATGCTTGGCGGCAAGACGCCTTTCACCGGCGATCTGATGCAGCTTGTAATGCAAAAGATCATGCACAAACCGGCACCGCTCTCGTCGCTTCGAAGTGATGTTCCGGCAGATGTAGACCGCATTATTATGCGTTCACTCGAGATCGATCCGAACGACCGGCCAAATACTGTCTCGGAATGGATAGCGGACCTTGAGGCGGCTACTGAAGACATCGACGAGAACAGAAAAACAGGAGGTTCGCGTCTTGTCGTGATGGCTCCGAACGGGTCTGAGGTCTACGTCAACGACGAACGAAAAGCGAGCGTCGGCAGCAGCGGCCGTGTGGTTCTGACCGACATCCCCGCCGGACAGCACATTTTGCGGGTGTCAAAGGCCGGCGAAAAGGACGACGAACGCCTAATTGAGATCCAGGCCGGCGGCAACGAGCAGGTAATTCAGGCCCAGCTCCGCACTATACACGGCTCGTCAAGTCAGCCATCGTCATCGCAAGGAACAAGCAGCAGCGGTTCGCCGCAGTCCAGCCTGATGCCCGGTATCGTCGCGTGTGCGAACTGCAATTCGCGGTTTGCTGAGGGCGTCAAATTCTGTGGCCGCTGCGGCGGCGGTTCGTTTTTGTTTGTCAGTGCGGGAGAGGCCCGGTCGAGCTTTCCGTGTCCGCGATGCTCGGCACGCCTTCCGGAACATTCACGCTTTTGCGGCCGGTGCGGATTGAATATTACGCCCGCGATGATGCCAACGGCTCGTCCCGCTGTCGGCTTTACTTCGCAGTATCAACCATCGATGCCCCCACAGGCCGAACGTCTCTGCCGACGCTGCGGTGGAGCCTATCCAGCCCATATAAAATTCTGCGGGCGGTGCGGCATCTCTCTTTGACCTCACAAATTTGAATTCGTTATCGATTTGTTGTCGAAAAAGTCGCGTTTGTGGTAACAAATGCGTATAATATCGGCAATCTGACAGAGTCTCAAAAAACACCCGAGGACCACGACGATGAAAATTTGCCCTAAATGTCAAAAGACGTACACTGACCAAAACCTGAACTTCTGCCTCGATGACGGCACGGTTTTGACGCAATCCGCAGGCGACGTAATGCCGGAAACGGTCATGATGAACCAGCCGCGAACGACGTCGCCGAGCCCGTCTATGCCCGGTTCGTTTCCGGGACAGCAGATCGGACAGCCTCAGCAGCCCGGCTGGAACACGGCTCCGCAGCAGTCGTATTCGATGCAACCGCCCGCAAAATCGTCAAAGACATGGATCTGGGTCGTTCTCATCCTCGGTGTGGTCGTGCTTCTATGCGGTGGAGGCGGTCTCGGAGCACTCCTCTATATTGGCTCACAGGCCGAAAAGAATACCAATATTGCGACAACGAACAATAATTCTAAGCCAACGTCCTCGCCGGTGTTCGGTGACAAGAATCCTCCGACGAATTCGACGACGACATCGTCATCGACTCGTACGAACGTAACCAAAGTCGATCTGTCCGAATGGGTCCGCCCTGATTCGCTTTACGGCGACACGTCATATTCGGGCGACGAACTAATGCTGGCATCGAAACAGAAGCGTTTCTACTACGTGCTGGCTGCGACCTCGGAATACAAAACGGAGAACGCCGACACGTCGGTCACGCTGCGAAATGTCGATAACGCCGATTCGAGCCTCGGCTACGGGATTGTGTTTCACAGCAACACGACGCCGCTTCAGCAAGGCTACGCGTTCCTGATCGACACAAAGAAGAAAAAGTATCATGTTGTAAATCACGTGCCTTCGGACGAAAAGAATGTCGTTAGCTGGACCAAATCCGACGCGATACGCGATGGCAGTCAGGAAAATACGCTTGAGGTGCGTGATATTTCGAAAGACAAGATCGAACTTTACATCAACGGAACGATGGTTACGACGATCAAGAACGTTTACGGCTATCCGGGCGGCGTAGTCGGCCTTTATTCGGGAGATAAGGTAAAGATCGCGTTCAAGAATCTTGAGATCAAGAAATAGAATTTAGCTTCGTCGTTCGGTGCGGTTGCTCTTACAACGAACAACTAACAACGAACAACCAACAAATATATGAAGCAATGCCCAAAATGTAGTAAATCCTACACCGACGAGAATCTTAATTTCTGTCTGGAGGACGGGGAATTGTTGTTGCAGATGGCACCTCAGCCCGGAGCCTACCGCGACGATCCGCCGCCGACCATGATAATGAACGAGGCCCGCGTTACGAATCCCGTCAGTTGGCAGCAGCCGTCCGCTCCGCCGCCGGCCGTCTATCAGGGACAGCAGATGATGGGACAGCAATATCCTATGTCTATGTCGCCCAACCAGACGCTCGCAATCGTTTCGCTATGTCTCGGAATCGGCAGTGTCACGATCGGTTGGTGCTGTTATCTGGGCGTATTGCTATCACCAGCGGCGATGATCACAGGATTTATTGCACTTTCTCAGATCAAGAAAGATCCGAACGCATATGGCGGCCGCGGGTTGGCGATCGGCGGAATCGCGGCCGGAGCGGTTTTTGTTGTTGGTATTATCTTGTACTTCATTATAATTGTTTTGATGGTTGCGGGTAGTGCTATTCAATAGGTCAGAACCAGTCAAACTTCCGTCGATAGATAGTTTTTTCTAATGCGCGTTAGCCTAAATGTCGTCGCGGGGCCACAGACGGGACGATCCTTTACATTTGATCAGCACGATACGTTTATGATCGGGCGGAGCGAAGATTCACAGTTCTGCCTGCCGCAGGATCGTTTCTTTTCGCGCCATCATTGCCTTATCGAGATCGCTCCGCCGCAGGCATTCCTACGTGATCTGGGCTCGACCAACGGAACATTTGTTAACGGCCTTCGCGTCGATACGGCCCATCTTAAGAGCGGCGACCGCATCCAAGGCGGGGAAACTGTCCTAGAGGTCGAGGTCAGTGCAGATCCATTTGAGGGATTGCCCGGTGCACCCGATACCTTCGGCCACACGCATCCGTCGCTCGTCTCGGTGTCTTGTTTAAATTGCGGCGTTCCGGCCAGCGTCGAGGTGTCGAATGCGGACGCGAATATGACGTTCGTCTGCGACGATTGCCGCGAAAAGCTAAGGCAGAATCCGCAGCCGATACCCGGATACCAGATGATCCGCGTCATCGGCCAGGGCGGAATGGGCAGCGTGATGCTCGGGCGTTCGGAGAAGGACGGCCGTGCGGTAGCAATCAAAACTTTGTTGCCCGAGGTCGCCGTCAGTGAGCAGTCGCTCAAGCGATTTTTGCGTGAGATCGAGGTCGCGTCGTCGTTGCGGCACCAAAATATCGTCAGCTATATCGAGCACGGCACGCACAACGGCATCGTCTATCTCGTCACCGAATTCATCGCCGGCATGGACGCCTCGCGTCTAGCCAAACACAAAGGCGGCCGCCTCGAGTGGCGTGAGGCTGTGCGGATAATCGAGCAGACGCTCGCGGCCCTCGAATTCGCGCACAACCTTGGCTTCGTCCACCGCGACATCAAAGAGCAGAACATTCTGATCGAGGGTACCTATCCGAATTCGACGGCAAAACTCACCGATTTTGGCCTCTCAAAGAGCTACAAACAGACCGGTATGAGCGGCGTGACGATGGTAGGCGACGTTGCCGGAACGATCGCGTACATGCCACCCGAACAGGTCCGCGATTTCAAAGAAGTTCGTCCGCCGTCCGATATTTACGCACTCGGAATGACCGCATACAGCCTCATCACGGCCGCCCACGCACTCGATATTGGCCCGAAAGCAGGCATTTCCGAGACGGTCAAAGCGATCTTCGAAAAGCCGATCATCCCGCTCACGCACCGCATTCCCGACGTTCCGCTCAAGGTCGCCGCCGTAATCGAGACCGCCCTCGCCAAACAAGTCGAACTCCGCTGGGGCAACGCCGGAGCCATGCGCGAGGCTCTGCTCCGGGCAGCTTCCGAATATAATTAACCTAAATTGTTTTCGTAACTTTTTTGAGTGACCTGGGAGCGTCGGGATCGATGCCTTTTGCCTCGGAGAGAAGCGCGGCAAAAAGCTGCGCGGGAACGATAAATGGTATCGGCGTCAAAAACTCATCCATCGCGGGCAGACGCAGGCTGTGCGGCGATAAGGCGGCGATTTCATCGTCGTTTGTGATCGAGAGGCAGTCGGCGTGCAGGTCGCGAAGCTCTTCGAGCAGGTCAATGCTGCTTTTTTTCGTCACGCCCGACGGCCCAAACATTATCACCGGAAACCGCCGTTCGACGATCGCCAGCGGCCCGTGGAAAAAATCCGCCGACGAAAACCGCTCCGCGACAACGTAACACGTCTCCATCAGCTTCAGGGCAAGCTCGTAAGAATTTCCGTAGTTCATCCCGCGTCCGACGACGACGCAGTTCTCCATAAACGTATATCTATCAACGATTTCACGAACCCTAGGTAGCAATTCGAGCGCGTTCGCGGTATACGACGGTATCTTTTCGAATTCCAGTTTATTGTCCGCAAGGGCCGCCGCGAGCATATAAAAATGCAGCATCTGGCCGGTGTACGTCTTCGTCGCGGCGACGCTGCGCTCGCGTCCCGCGTGGATCAGCAGCGTCTCGTCCGCGATCTTCGCCATCGTTGAATCGGCTTCGTTGGTGATCCCAAGCGTGAACGCGCCCGACGCTTTTGCTGATTCGAGAACGGTGTTTATGTCCGTGCCTTCGCCCGATTGCGAAACGCCGACAACGAGAGCACGGCTCAGATTCAATTTTGCGCTGTAAAGCGTAACGACCGACGGAGCGGAAAGGGATACTGGAATTCCGGTGGTAACCTCAATCAGATAGCGCCCAAAAAGCGACGCATTGTCAGAGCTTCCGCGTGCGACAATGACGATTAGATCGACATCGCGGCTCCTTAGGAACCTGCTCAGACGCCCGACTTTATCGCGTTCCGATTGAATCGTCCGCTCCAATACGGCGGGCTGTTCGGCGATCTCTTGCAGCATTAACGACATTGTGACTCAATCATAACATTCGTTCGGCGTCCGCGAAAAGTTGATAAAAATAGCTGATATCGATCACGCCGCTGCCTTTTTTTCCGCTTGTAGAGTCATCTATTAGGGAAGTACCATCACCGCCGCCTCGCCTTTGACCAGCGTTTTGCCGTTTTGATTAGTGCAGAGCGTTTCAAGGGTAACGATGCCCTTATCTTCGCGAATATTGGTGATCGTCCCCGTCGCCGTGACAGTGTCGCCGATGAACACAGGTGCCACGAACTTCATCGTCTGCGAAAGATAGACGATCTTTCTTTCGCGAAACTCGTTGCCGAGCACCGCCGAGATAAACGCCCCGCTCAACATTCCATGAGCGATCCGCTTGCCGAACCGCGTGGTTTTCGCAAACTCCTCGTCGAGATGAATCGGATTAAAATCGCCCGAAACCTCAGCAAATCTGCGTATTATCTCGTCCGTAATCTCACGCGAGGTCGAAAACTCATCACCTATTTTCAGATCCATAAAATTACTTCTTACTCAAAAATTTCAGTACTGCCTTATAAAAGTTGGCCGATTTCTCAAATTGCCGCACGTTGATGTCAGCCCAAAAAAAGATATTTATTCGGTAATAATCTCGCTCGTATCTTCGTCTTCGTTCCTTAGGTCGTGCAGCACGGCATTTATCGCACCGCCGATCATCAGGACCATAGCCGTTAGATAAAGCCAGAGTAAGAGAATGATAACGGCCCCGAGCGAGCCGTATGTCTTATCGTAATTGTTGAAATAGCTAAGGTAAAGCCGAAATCCGCCCGTCAATATCAACCACAGAACGATCGCCACGAACGAACCGGAAGTCATCCAGATCCACTTAAACTTGCGAAAATCGGGAAGAAAATTGTAGATCACCTCGCATGCAAGTAGCATGACGGCGAGGATGGCGATCCACTGGATCCCAACGAGAACGAGCGGCGACGTGATCGGCATCCCGATCCAATTGGTGCCGGCCTGAACAAGCTGCCAGCCATAAAACATGATCGCGAGGCCGATCGCCGCGAGGACTGTAACGACAAGCGTCAAAACAACGGATTGTGTCTTCGTCCAAAACCAGTTGCGCCGCTCGCGCAGTTCATACACCGAATTCAACGCCCCGCGAACCGCATCGACGCCCGACGAAGCCGACCACAGCGTTGCGACGAGTCCGAGGGTCAACTTGCCGCTCGAACTGTTTGCCGCAACCTCTTCGACCGTGTTTCGAACCAAGACGAACACAGAAGTCGGCATGATCTGCCGCAAATATTCAAATAGCTCCGCCTTCAGGGCATCGGTCGAGGTCAGGACCATGCCGAACAGGCTGACGAGAAAGAAAATAAAAGGGAATAGAGCGAACGAAAAATAGAAGGCGGCCTGCGCCGCCCGATTAAACAGGTCCGAGTCGTCGGCTTTTTTGTATAGCCGTTTGAAAAATTCTATCCAGTCAAATTCTATTGGCGATGACAGCTCCATTTATCCGCGATTCCGTTCAAGTAAGGTCATGGTCAACACGGACAGCAGCAATTCTGCTTCGTCCTCGGCAGGAATTTGCACGAGCGGTTCGAGTTCGAATATGCCTTCCATAAATGCGGCCTGTTTCTTGAGCCGAGCGACCTGAGTGCCGTCCATGCGCGAGACAATGTAAGACGGATTGAAAAAATAGCCGGTAAACATCCCGAGGATCGGCACTTCGCCAAGCAGAGAATCGACTACCTTGATCCAGCCGTTTTCTTCACGGATCTCCATTGTCTGGCGTTCGTTCTCATCGAAGATCAGGTAATGGGCCTTAAAGATCGACCGCATGCCTTTTCGCCGTATCGACCCGAGTCCGCGGCCCTGGGCGTCGGTGAAATTGTACTTTGCCGAAAAATCAATAATGCGGTCGGCTTTGATCTTGTAGAGGTGTTGTGTCTGCTGTTCGTCGGCGAAGACGTTGATGTCTTCTTTCAACTTGAGCAGTTTCTGTTTTACATAGCCAATGAGTTGGCCGTTGGCGTCTCGGACATAGATCTGGCTGGCGATCGCCAGCAGTTTAAATGATAGTTTTATCGGATAGTTCATATTTTCTCCTCAAATATTCTCTGCACCCTGGCTGAGATGCCGCAGGTAACTTCGTATGAAATTGTTGTTAGCATCGCTGCGATATCCTCGGCTTTGATCGAAACATCTTGCTCCGAACCGATAACAGTTACTGGCGTCCCGACCTTGGCTCCGTCAATATCAGTGATATCGATAGTAACCCAATCCATCGATACACGTCCGACGACGGGAGCAATTTTGCCATTTACGATCACGCTGCCCTGATTTGAAAGGCTGCGGGCATAACCATCATGATAACCGATTGGCACCGACGCAATCACCGAGTCGCGCTTTGCGACAAACGTTCTGCCGTAACCGATACTCTCGCCCTTTGCCACATGTTTGATTAGAGCGATCTCGGACACAACCGACATCACCGGCTTAAGCTCCGGCTTATCGATGCCCACCGGCAGTACATCGCCGCCCAAGCCATACAAAACGCCGCCCAAGCGCACCATATTTCCAAGACCATTCGAATGTGCAACGGCTCCGGGCGAGTTGGCAAGATCAAGATAGGTCGGTGTAAAACCGTTTTGTTTGAACGTCTCAACCGCCCAATTGAATCGGCTGATCTGCAGATTGGTAAAATCGTTCTGCCCGAGATCATCAGCCACCGCAAAATGCGTCATCAACCCGTCGATATTGAGGTTTGAGAATCTGGTGAGTTCGGCAGCAAACGCCTCAGCCTGATCAAACTTGACACCGACACGGCCCATTCCGGTGTCGATCTTGACGTGAACATCAACGATCCGCCCGCGTCTGGCCGCCTCAGCATCAAGCGATTCTGCCCGTTCGATAGAAAAGATCACCGGCGTCAGATCGTTGTCGATTACCAACGATTCCTGCCCCGGCCAAAAGCTGCCAAGGCAAAGTATCGGCGAAGTAATGCCCGCATCTCGAAGTTCGACACCTTCCTCCGGCAAAGCAACCCCAAACCACTCGATACCTTCGGCCTCTAATCGCCGAGAACATTCAATTGCACCATGCCCGTAGGCGTCGGCCTTAACAACAGCCATGTACTTGACGGCCTCCCCAACAAACGCCTTGACAGATCGAAAATTAAACGCCAAAGCGTCAAGGTCGGTCACTGCTTTTGTCGGTCGGTGGGCAGACTGTTGCGGCATAAGAGAATTAATAGATTAGCTTAAGTAAGCCATTGTAACTAACTATGAATAAATAGGTAATACAAATATTAAAGTAAATTCTCAATGATCGGCCTTAGCTATTACAACGCCTAGAGTGGAATGTTTCCATGCTTCTTCGGCGGATTGGTGTCGCGTTTATTCTGGAGCATTGAGAGAGCCCTGATCAACTTTGGCCGTGTATATTTTGGTTCGATCACTTCGTCAATATAGCCACGTTCGGCAGCGACATAGGGATTGGCAAATTTGTCTTCGAGTTCCGCAACTTTCGCTTGGCGATACGCTTCATCATTCACGGCGATCTCGCGTTTGAACAGTACGCCGACGGCACCTTCGGCACCCATGACGGCAATTTCCGCGGACGGATACGCAAAATTGATGTCGGTGCGAATGTGTTTAGATGCCATCACGCAATACGCGCCGCCGTAAGCCTTTCGCGTAATGACAGTGATCTTTGGCACCGTTGCCTCGGCAAATGCGTAAAGCAGCTTTGCTCCGTGACGAATTATGCCCTGATGTTCTTGATTAACGCCAGGCAAAAATCCCGGGACATCCTCGAAGGTGATCAGCGGGATATTAAAACAGTCACAAAACCGCACAAAACGTGCTGCTTTTACCGACGCATCGATATCTAATACGCCCGCGAGAAACGCGGGTTGATTTGCCACGATTCCGACCGAAAAGCCACCCAGCCGAGCGTAGCCGACTACGATATTCGCCGCATAATGCTCCTGGACCTCAAAGAAATAGCCGTCATCGACCACATTATTGATAATGTCACGAATATCGTACGGCTGATTCGCAGATTCGGGAACGATAGCATTGAGTTTCTCGTCCGCACGGTCCGACGGATCTCTCGTCGGCACGAACGGCGGCGAATCCATATTGTTCGAAGGCATGAACGACAGTAACTCGCGAGTGATACGCAACGCATGCTCATCCGAATCGGCTGCAAAATGAGCGACACCCGACTTAGCATTGTGCGTCATGGCTCCGCCGAGTTCGTCTTTTGTCACATCTTCGTGAGTAACGGTTTTGATAACGTCCGGCCCGGTGATGAACATGTACGACGTGTCTTTCACCATCACGTTAAAGTCGGTAATAGCGGGCGAATACACAGCTCCGCCGGCACACGGCCCGAGAATACAGCTGATCTGCGGCACAACTCCGCTGGTAAGCACATTTCTCAGAAAGATATCGGCATAACCCGCGAGGCTGACAACGCCTTCTTGTATGCGTGCACCGCCCGAATCATTCAACCCTACGACCGGTGCCCCCATTTTCACGGCCATATCCATGACCTTGCATATTTTCTGTGCGTGAGTCTCGGACAGCGAGCCACCAAAAACAGTAAAGTCTTGAGCAAATACAAAAACTTCGCGGCCATCGACCAAACCGTGTCCTGTCACAACGCCGTCGCCGGGATATAACTGCTTTTCAAGCCCGAAATCAGTCGAGCGGTGGACGACAAACTTGTCAAACTCCTCAAAACTTCCTTCATCAAGAAAAAAACCGATGCGTTCGCGTGCGGTCATTTTACCTGACGAACGCTGTTTATCTAGCCTCGCTTTTCCGCCGCCTTCTTCGGCTACGAGCGATTTTTCCTTGAGTATCTCGATCTTACTTTTGATTTTACTTTCGGGTTGCATACCGCATAAGTTTAGCCATTTTATGCGTCTTTTCAAAACGCGATGATAAATGATTAAATTGAATCCGACGATGGAAAATACCGGAAAGATCACCAGCCGCGACAACACCAGACTCGTGAACGCACGAAAGATCCGTGACGGCAAAGATCGTACTCAGATCTTTATCGAGGGCCGGCGTCTGGCTCGTGAGGCGTTGAGATCGGAGATCGAGATCGCTGAGTGTTTAGTTTCCGACGAGTTCGACGACGCGGAGCTTTTAAATGCCATTCGGGAACGGACGGAAAGCGTCTCATTAGTCGCCGGCCGACTGTTCAAAACCATCGCCGACACGAACGAACCGCAGGGAATTCTTTTGATCGCGAAACGGCCGGATTACAGCCATTTAGAAAAGTTCAAAACCGCAAGACTTCCGCTCGCACTGTTCTTAAACGAGATAAATAATCCATCGAATCTCGGTGCGATCCTCAGAACCGCCGAAGCCGCCGGCGTCGTGTCCGTGATCGTTTCAACGAACTCGGCCGACGTATTCTCGCCTAAATCGATCCGTGCGGCGATGGGATCCAGTTTTCGCTTAAAAGTTTGGGAAAATGCAGAACTCGAAGAAGTGCTCGGATGGGCAAGGGAACGCCGTCTGACACCCACAGCCGCCGATGTTTCTGCACACAAGACTTACGCGGAAATCAACTGGAAAAAGCCGCGTTTATTGATTTTCGGCTCCGAAGCCCACGGCCTCAGCGTCGAACAGCTTGCGGCCGTTGATGAAAAGATACTGATCCCGATGGAAAATGGTGTCGAAAGCCTCAATCTCGGCGTTTCGGCCGGTATCATCCTCTTCGAAGCAAAACGCCAGACTGACACTTAACGCGGCGTGGCCGGCTTTACTGACTCGAGTTCCTTTTTCAGAATGTTCTGAATAGTCGTATCGTTCGTTACCGCCAAGGACAGAGCGATGTCCGATTCGAGTATTTTCACATTCGACGGATCGGCTTCGGCCAGACGTTTTCGGGCCTCCGTAAATGCCGTTCTCGCCTTCGGATAGTCGCCGGTGAGCATAAGGGCGCGTCCGACCAGATAAAAATCCTCACAATCCTGCGGCTGCGTGTTTTTTGTCAGATAAAGAGCAGGATCTTTATCGACATCGCGGCGATTTTCCTCAAACGCACTCAGCGGAATGTTGCGCGCACGCATCTCGGTCTCCGGTCTTTGAGCGGCCGGAGGCGGTTTGATCAGAAAGTGATAAACACCAAGCCCGGCAAGTGCACCGACGATCAGCACACCAACACAAGCAAATAGTTTGCCAACTATCGATGAAGACGGCGGTTCTGCCCGGTCGGCGACCGTTCCGCCGGTTTCCTGGCCGAACATTGAAAAATTGTCCTGCTTTACGACGGCGGGCGGAGGCTCATTGTGGACCAGGACTTCGTAAACAGGAGCGGTGACTTCCGGCACCGGCTCGATTACGGCAGCCTCGACCGCGGCGGCATCGACTGGATCTTCGCGTAGCGGAACGATCGGCATTTCGAGCTCGGCCGTGTCACTTGCCTCAAACGGGATCGTCTCGTGCAGTGAAGCGTCGTCAAATATCTCTTCGGTCGTTGCTTCCTCGGTAATCGGTTCGGGCGGCGATTCGAAGTGCTGTGCCGCCACGGGGAGCACCAACTGTTGTGTTTCGAGTTCAAGAAAATCGTCATCGTCGGCATTAATTTCGTTGGTCGTCGGTTTAGGAAAACGAGCGGTGGCGACTGTCATTTCCTCATCATTCGGGAGCGAAAGTACGTCATCATTGTCCACAAATGCCGGCGGAGCTACGACAGCGGCATCGGGCGCGCCGACTTCGACAATGACCGCTGTGAGATTGTCCTCTGCTCCTCGCTGAAAGCATATAGTCTTTATTTGTTGACAGATAACGGCTGTGTCTTCAGAGGAAGCTAGAAGTTCTGCAAGCTCCATGTCACCAATGTGACGCGTAACACCATCCGAACAAAGCAGAAACTTGGTGTTGGGTGCGACCATCGTTGTTTTGAGATCAACATCGACTGTCGCTTCAGCCCCAAGGGCACGGCTGATAATGTTCTTGCTCGGGTGGTTCTCCGCCTGTTCCTCGGTCATTCGGCCGGCACGGACCTCTTCGGCAACCATTGAGTGGTCGTCGGTTTCGCGGAAGAGTGTCCCGGAGGAATCTGATCTATAGAGCCGCGAATCGCCCACATGTCCAATGGTTGCAATATTTCCGGCTACGTGAAGGGCAACCACGGTCGTTGCCATTTTTGAGAGCTGGCTCAGATCATTCGACATCTGGTGTATAGCCGAATTTGCCTGTTCGAGGGCGCTTTTCATCACGTGTTCGGCATCGGATCCGACGGGGAAATTTGTAAATGCTTCGCCGAGTATCTCAACCGCCATCTGCGACGCGACCTCGCCCGCATTTGCTCCCCCGACGCCATCGGCTACGGCAAATATGCCATTTTGCGGAATTTCGAGGAAAGAATCTTCGTTTTGCGGCCGCTTTTCGCTCAACCCGCGGTCGCTAACTGCTGCCGATCTGATGACGAAACTATTTTCCATGAGATGAACTCCAAATATAATTGATTCTATGAATTAGCTGGTGTAGGTTCAGGTATTACATTAGCCATATCTTTCATCCGGTCGATCGCATTCCGGTGCGAAAACGCCATCAGCATGCCGAGCATAATAAAACTGGTGATCAGGCTAAACCCGCCGTGGCTGACAAACGGTAACGTAATTCCAGTCATCGGTAAAGCACGGGTAATACCGCCAATATTTACGAGTGCCTGAAATCCAATAAATGCTGAGAGCCCGATCGAGCATAATTTACTGAACATATCGCGCGAATCGCGCGCTGTTTGCACCCCGGCGCTGACGAAGACAATTAGGGCAAAGGTTACCAATAAACCACCGAAAAGTCCAAGTTCTTCGGCCAACGCGGCGAAGATGTAGTCCGAATCCGAAACGGGAATAAGCTCAGGATATCCGAGACCCAAACCACGTCCGGTTACGCCTCCCGAAGCTATTCCGAATGTAGCCTGTGCCGGTTGGAAGGCAAGCACGTCAAACCACGCATCAATATTAATGGCTTTCTGCAGATTCGGGTCCTCGGCCAGCATTTCAGGCAGTTTTGGCTCTGCCTTTACGAGATCCTCGTAATAATCATCGTAATCTTCTTTCCACCATTTTACGTCGGGTTCCGGCGGATTAAAACCGTCGAGCCAGAGATGGAAACGCTGCTGGATGCGGTTCGGCAAGACAGCTTTTACAGGTGCGGCCACCGCCGGAAGCAGCGGTATTTTCTGCTGCGTCGCGAGCGGCAATGCTCCGACGATCAATATCGACATGACCAGAACTACGCTCCCAACGAGCACAAAACGCTGTGAAAATCGGCGGACCGCAATCACATAGAGCGTTACGTAAACAGAACCAAAAACCATCATTTGACCAAAATCTTTGAGGACAAAGAAAGGTAGAAACGGCAGCACTGCCATGAAAACAAGCGGCAAAACGTCCTTTGCACGCGGAATGCCCCAATACGTCTTAGCGAGATTTTTATACAAAACGGCGAGAATTGCGGCAAACCCGATCAAAAACGGGATCTTCGACAATTCCCACGGCGTCATATTGCCGATCGATTTTCCGGCGCGCGAAGTGATCGCAGCGAGAAACAAGGGTCCAAGTGTAAGCATTACTACCAAGAATCCGTTGTCTTGCAGAAATCGCTGAACATCGTCTCGCCGCATTGTGATGAAGACGGCGATCATACAAAAGATACCGAATAGTGGTATCAGGGTACGACCGGACGTAAACAGGCTCATGATCGAGTCGTTCGGAGGCCTGAATTTTTCCGCGTCGAGATCGACCGGTGCGGGCGGCGTTGGCGGCAGCCCCATAATTTGTTTTTTCTCAGGCGAATAATTTTCCTTGATATAGCGCATTTGTAGCGTCTGTATCTTGGCTTCGCGTTCGCGGGCAATCGCCTGCAGCTTCAAACGAAGCATCGCACGACTCTTTTCCTTTTCCGACATTGTCGAATTCTGGACCTTTTCACGCTCCGCACGCGGGATGTCGGCGGCATACTCGTGATCCGAGAACAGGCGATATTGAACGGTCAATCCTATCGAAAAGAGAAGTACACACGCCGTGTAGATCGTCCAATTTCCTTGGTAACGCAGGAATTTCTTGATGAAGACCGGCAATATCGCGAGAGCTGCGATCAAACTGAGATTCCGCATCGCACCAAAGAAACTCGTCTCGTACCCGCGAATAAGGGCGCCGTAAGAGATCGAATAGTGGGCGATCGCCGTCAGCAGCACGATCAGGGCCAGTATAAAGAAATGTGATGAAGTACGGTTTTTCACTATTTATCTTGGCTTTTTGGGTGTCTTGGCCGGTGTAGCCGGTTTGTCCGGTTTAGCGGCGGCCTTGTATTTATCGCCCAATAAGCCGAGTTCGCGCAATTTCAATATCAAGGCCGCAGCTATCGGTGCCGCAGTCGTACCGCCGTATGCCGAGCCGCCGATATTTTCAACGACCACGGCGATCGAGACTTGCGGATTCTCGAGCGGGGCTATCAGCAGAAACCAGCCATCCCAACGCGTGAATTTCACCGGTTCATCGACCTCGACCCATTCTCCGTCAACCTTTTTTCTGGCCTTTCGTGTCTTTTTCGTCCCGTCCGCGTTGTAAACCTGCACCCCGTCCTTATCGGCCGTTCCGGTCTTGCCGCCCGTTTCGATACCTGTTCCGGCGAGTTTCGTTCTGACGATTCCGGCGGTTCCGCCCGGTTCTTCGGTCACGGTGGACATAATATCGCGGATCGTGAACGCTTGCTGCGGCGTCAATACCTGCGAAAAAATCTGCGGCGGAACGTCGGCCTCGATCTTCGGTTTCATCAGCATGCCTTTCATGTTCGCCGGTGCTGCCGCGATCATTGCCATTTGTAGCGGCGTCATCTGTCCGGCCATACCCTGGCCCATGCCTTCGACGCCAAAATCGTATTCTGTCAGGTCGCTGCCGGTCACGATCGTCGAACGGGCCGGTGATATTGAATTAGCGATCCGGGCATTGCTCGCATTCCATACTTCCGGAAAAAAGCCCTGAGTCAAAGCTTCCGGGCCGGTTTCTGCCGGTGTAATGCCCAAGATACGGGCGGTTTCGGCCATTCGTTCGCGGCCGAGGAAATTTGCCATCTGGGCAAAATATTGGTTGCTCGATACTTTGAATGCCTCTTTCATGACCACGTCTCCGCATGCGTGGCAACTGCCGCCAGCGTCGCATATCGGCCTTGAACCTCTGAATGGCGTGTAACATTCCGGTGCGGCCTTGCCGGGAAGCACTGTTCCTTCTTTTCCGGCCCGAAATGCCGAGATCATCGTAAATGTCTTGAACGTCGAGCCCGGAACATAAAACTGCCGCGTTGCACGATTCAGCAGCGGTTCTTCTGCCTTATTTGCCTCCAGCTTTAGATAACCGTCGAGCGATTCGGCCTCGGAGAGCTTATATGACGGATTTGAATATATCGCCAGAACATCGCCGGTCTGCGGATTCAAAACGACGATCGCACCCTTTTTGCCTTCGAGCAGCTTTGCGGAATATGCCTGCAATTGACGGTCGATCGTGATCTTGACATCCTTTTCTTCTGGTTCCGGCTTCTTGTATTTGGTCAATATCTCCCATGCCTCGGGCATCGAATCGGCTTCCTTTCGATACAGCGTACGTTCGAGGCCCGGGGTGCCGCGTTCAGTGCCGAGAAGGTGTGCCATTTCCTTTTCAAGCGGGAACTCGCGATCGAGGCTGCCGTCGGTGTCGATCTTGTAATAGGCAAGGGCCGCGTCGAGTTTGCCGGTTCGATCAAGCATCCAACCGCGGAGAGTTGCGGCATTCGTTCGCCGGTTTCGGAGATCCTTATAACTCAGCTTTGCGAGTTGCCCGGTGTCATCCAGAGCGTATCGCGTCCAGTAAAACTGGAAACCAAAGACCGTAAAGGCCAAAATCACAAACAACACCTGCCAGATCCAAAGGCTCCGGTTTGTCAGCGTCGAGGTAAGTTTCTTCTTGACCTGTTTTGGCAGCTCGCGTTCGAAAACAAACTTTGGACGGCGAAAATTGTCGATGAAAGTAACGATCAGAAAGAAGATCAGTACGGCCACACCGATCAGATACACGATCGACAATCCAGCAGGAGTCCGTTCGAGAACCTGGCCGCCAAATATCTGGTCCGGTTTCAGCCATTTTGGCAATTCGATAAATAGAAACAGCAAGAAACTCATTCTTTTGCCCCCGGCATCGGTATCGGCCTGTCAATAGTCTTATTTTCGGGATGCGGCTGTGCAGGTTCGATCTTGATGTCCAACTCAGTTTCAGGTATCGCGAGATGTGCTGCGGTTTCGGTCGGAGGCTGAGGGGCCACCGTTTCCGTTCCTGTGGACGCGACCGTGTCGGCTTGTCTTGCTTCAGCCAAAGACGCTACTAACGGCTGCTCCGTCAGTTCGACCTTTGGTGAAGTTGCCGGAGCGACGTTCATTGTCTTTTCAAAACCGGCGTCCAAATCCGTTTCGCCGGCTGTTTCTTCCGCTACATCAGGCGAGATACGGCTCTTGAATTCGAATCCGTCGATCTCGACGGTCTCCATTTTTTCGCCTTCTTCGACCGGTTCGGCCGCCGGAGCCACTATAACGGCACGCTGTGTATGCTCAAACGTAACATCTATGAGGCCAAACTTCACGACATAATCCTTTGCCAGTAGATTCGCCTTTCCGTAGGCAATACGTTCGCCGTTTATGAATGTTCCGTTGGTCGAACCGGTGTCGGCTACCGACAACGCGCCATCGGGCGTGATCGCAAGCGTCGCGTGTATCTTCGATATGCTGCCGTCGTTTATCTGCAGAGGATTTTCGCTAGTCCGCCCAACCGACAGACGGCCATTGGCAGGAAATTCGAGTTTCGTTTCGAGATCTTTCCCGCCGATCTTGAATCGGGCCGTAAAGATATCGACTGGCGACGGCATGAGGTCGAGATCGCCGACGATCGCCGACAAGTTCATTGCCGGGACGGTCACATTCATCTCCACCTCTCGGTCGTCAGCGTCAAATTTATCAAATCCCGCGAGCAATTTGACGCCATCTACAAAGTAATCGACCTTCACCTCCATCTCGACCGGAGCGTAAGTGTAATAGAGCGAATCGTTTATATGGTCGATGGTCGCGGTCAGCAGTTCGTCCCGCAGGCTGTCGATCAGAGTCTCGCTTTCGGTCGAAAATTTGTCCCACTGAATTTTGAGCTTGATCAGATGTGGAACGACCTTGCCTTTGCCGGGAATGTTGCGAGCCTCGGCGTCGAGCAGTTTCTTGATTCGCTCGACCAGTTCGCTGGTCGCGAGGCTGCTCGACGGCGTCCACCGTCGGCCCGTAAACCGGTCGACCGTATCGCCGATTCGCGTCAAGACCCCGCGAAACAGCCAATCGGCCGAAGTTTTCTTTCGTGGTGAGACCTCTGTTTCAGACATCAGGACACTACTGAAATAATTTCTGTTAAATGAAGACTGCCGACATTCTAGCCTAAAGACGCGGCAAAGAAAAGCAATTTGACCTATTGATTTAATGTGTACAACAATGTAAAATGTTTTTGGAATGGTTTGTGCATTCCACCTTTACTCTCTATGAGTCCCACTTTTATTGGGTGTCGTACATGACACTCTCGTTGCTATTTCGGAAATTGGTATGAGAAACGGTATTCAAAAACATG
>JANLTF010000042.1:0-8603 GCA_031362825.1 Acidobacteriota bacterium
GAGGTCGGATGATTACGGGTCATCGCGAGCGTCATTTTTGTAAGGTTGGTGTGGTCGGACGTATGGACGCGTCCAGGTTCGTTGCCGCCGAGCGAAAGATACGATCCGCCGCCTTTCGCGGCATAGCTCATCGAATCGTGATACGGCAAGAACACGACTCCAACGACCGCAACGCCGTCTTCGGCAAGCCCGATCTGAACCGCAAAGTCGCCATCTTTCTTAACAAATCCAGCGGTTCCGTCGATCGGGTCGATGATCCAGACACGGCGTTTCGCGAGGCGGCGTTCGAGGTCGTCGGATTCTTCTTCGGAGAGAATGGCGTCGTCGGGAAAAGCCGCCGCAAGGCCATCAACGATGATACGGCTGGCCTCTTTATCGGCGATGGTTACGGGTTCGTAAAGGTCATCGACGCCCAGCTTTTGCTCGGTCTCAAAATCGGTGGCGTAATGTTCGAGGATGCGTTTTCCGGCGATCCGTGCCAGCGTAAGGGCGGTTTCAAGCTCGTGCTGCAGCATTAGATACAGACTATCACGCGCTCTGTCGCATTACGAAATATCGACTAGTTCGGTAATCCCGCATCGTGGACACACGAGCGTCCGCCGCGTCTTGTCCGCCCATTTCGCCAGGGCAAAGTTCGACATCTCGGGCTGTTTACTCTCTGCCTCACCCTCGCGAAACATCCGCGAGTGGTTGGTATTAGATCTTGCCTTAGGTGTCAGTTCGCGTTCACAATGACGGCAAACCCAGCCTGTGCCGTCATTGTGAAAATCGTGGAGTTCGATCATCGGATAGAAACGGCGGACCGTTGAAAGCCCGCCGTTTGGTCGTTTCGCCGCTATTCAGTCCGCCGAACTTGTCTCGAGCTTGCAGCCGAGCCGAGCAGTTTGACGGGCAATTTGATGGTCGCACCGCCGCGATACAGCTCGATTTGAACCGTATCGCCGATCTGCTTCTTATCGAGGAAACGATAAAGATCGTCGAGGTCGTTCATCGGTTCGCCGTCGATCGACATTATCACGTCACCGATCGCGATGCCGCCGTTCATCGACTGCGTAAGGCCTTTGAGGCCAGCATTTGCCGCCGTTGTTCCCGGATCGACACGCTGAAGAACGAGGCCGGTTTCGACCGGCAGACGATATCCACGGGCGACGACCTCAGCCGCACTAATGAGCGAAGCACCGAGCTTGGGTCGACGCACTTCGCCGAATTGAATTAGCTGCGGGATGATCCGTTTTGCCGTGCTGACAGGTATCGCAAAACCAACGCCGACCGAACCGCCTGCAGGCGACAAGATCTGCGAATTGATGCCGATCATCTTGCCAAATTTGTCGAGCAAAGGCCCGCCGGAATTGCCAGGATTGATCGAAGCATCCGTCTGGATCGCAGCATCTATAGGCCTTCCGGTCGGAGCACCGGCCACAGGACGCGAACGGATCGGACGCTGCAATCCGGAAATAACACCCGTCGTTAGCGTACGGTCGAGGCCGAACGGATTGCCGATCGCAAGCACCTTTTGGCCAACGGTTAGTTTGTCCGAGTCACCCAAAGGCACGACCGTCATTCCCGCCGGCGGATCGATCTTGATAATCGCAAGGTCAGTGTCCGGGTCGCCGCCGACGACCTTCGCCGGATAGACCTTGTCGCCGCCAAAGCTGACGGTGAGTTTCTGCGCACCTTCGATGACGTGGTAATTGGTGAGAATATTGCCGTTAGCGTCGATCACGCTGCCCGAGCCGTTGCCCTTGCCCTCGGAAACGTCGCCCCAGAAATCCTGTTGATACGTGGTCGTATTAATAAACGCAACGCCCGGCGAGATCGTTCGATAGACCTCGATGTTGTTCTGCTCATCCGTTACCGACGATGGATCGGAAATGCCCGGCGGCGGTGCCTGTTCGGCGAGCGTCACGTCCGCTCCGCTTTTTGCCATCATCAGCTTACCGTAGTTGTAGATCAACGCGGTCGCTCCGACCGCGATCAATGCTGACGCAAAGGCGAGCAACAATATTTGCCTTGCCGACAGTTGATAAACCGAATTCTTAGTCATAATTGCACACTTCCCTTATTCATAAACATAGCAAGGATTTTGATGCGTGAAAAATCCCCTTTGGTTGTGTATTGGATTACGAAATAAACGGCCCGCATGTTTCGTCAGAAACACGCGGGCCGATAGTAATACTAAAGTAGGAACATTATTGGTTAACCGGCGTTGCGGCCGCATATCTCGGAAGCGTGATCGTTTGGTTGAGATACACTCCGAATTCCGTGCCCGATTTGACGGTGGCTTCTTCGCCTTTAGTCTGCGTTTCTGCGATCAGGCCGCCAACGCCGCCAATAATTCCTCCGATCAAAGCCCCTTTTCCGCCGCCGATCGCTCCGCCGATGACCGCACCTCCGACTCCGCCGCCACCTATGAATTTGACCTTCCGAAGCTTAGTCTTGTCGCCTGAGGCCGTACCTTCGGCGTCACTTTTGGCCGATTTGGAATCAAGATCGGTCAGCGAACCGTTGATCGCACGGGTTTTTCCGTTGGGCAATTTGACTGACGTAAAACTGACGTCGATCTCACCGACATTGCCGCCCTTTTTGGCGGGCTTTACCGAATCCACGCGGCCGATAAGTGTTGAACCCTCAGGAATTACGACCTCGCCAGTCGTCGAATAGACCGGTTCGATCACGCGTGCTGTGAATGTGCTGCCGGCGGTTGTCGATTTCGAAGAGATCGTCGAATTCATTTTCGCACGGAATATTGTGCCTGATTCGACCGAGTACATCGGCGTCGCCGGTTTGATAACTTTCTTAACGACCGGTTTCTTCTTCAGGACCGGCTTTTTCTTTTGTGCCATCGCATCGCCTGAGCCGATCGCGAGCACGATCGCAAATAATAGTGCTAAATGTTTGATGTTAAATATCTTGTTCATAATCGTTCGCTCCTCAACTAACCCTAGGCTGCTATCCGGCAAGATCGCCCCGATTTTTGCCGCACGTTTGAATCAACCTATGTCAAATTCGTTGTCTGTTATCTGATTCACTAATTGTCATTGCTTCTTGTCTCAGATTATCACCAATGGCCAAAAAAAATAAATATGCGATATTTTTCTGAAAACGCGCTTGATTAACACTTTACTCCAAGCGTCAGAGATAGTTCACAAACCTAAAATATTGCTTAGCCCCCGACGTAAAAAGTCGGGGGTTAAGTCGTTTAAGGGACACGTTTAACAAGATTTTGCACGGAGAAAACATCTTTATGCCATTAGCGTTGCCGACGATCCTACTCTTTTCCTTGAATCTGCTTGACGCGCTTCTCACGATCGTGTGGGTCCGAAGCGGTGTCGCTACCGAAGGCAATCAGCTGATGGCCAGTTTGCTGGATATCGGGAACGGGCCGTTTCTAGCTGTTAAGATCGGGATCGGACTAGTGACGGCGATCGTTCTGATGAGGAGCGGGAATCGCCCGCTCGCAAAATACGGTCTTGCGGTGGCTCTAGCCCTTTATATCGGGCTGATGGGAATTCACCTCTTTACCGGGCTGTCCGCATTCGGCTATGTGTCCAACGAACTGCTCAAAGATATGAGCGATCTGCCGGGACAATTGTTCGCGACCCTCATCTGATCAACATAGACATATTTTCCTATCGGGGCCGACATTTCGCCGGCTTCTTTTGTTTTTAAACCGCGTGTACGAGGAACTCGGGCGTTACGATTGTCGGGGCAAAAAAACCTGCGGCCGAGTTGAACATCCTGAGCCGTGCCTGTTTTCGGACATTAGCTATGTGGCCAAAATTCCATGTGACGAGGTAATCGATCTTGTGAAACGACGCAAGTGCAACGTGGATAGCGTCCGCGATATATTTTCGCTGGAAGATGCCGCGTTCGATATATGCTTCGGCGAGGATCGCGGCTTCCTCGACAAGTTCAAGCCGGGCGAGCGGCTTGACCAGATTTAGATAGCCTGAGCGGTGGGGCTCTGCGATGCGTTCGAGTTCACGCTGGACAAGCACCGAACTAAAAGCTTCATATTCCGATAATTCATGTTCCCACCAGCGGATGGTCAGGTCGCGTCGAAACGGATCACCATTATCTAGATATGCACCGACAACGGACGTTTCGAGGTAAAGGCTGATCTTCATCGTCCGTCTAGTTTAGTTTTCGGGAATGACCGATGTAAAGGTCACTTTTGAATTCTTGAAATCGAACGTCAGGCTATAATTCTTGAGAAAATTTCCGCCGAGTATGCCGGATTGTTCGAAGCCCGATGCCTCGTTTATCAGATCGAGATCTAGCGCGATCGCTTCGATGTCCTTTCGCGAATGACTGCCAAAGGTGACCTTCGGCAACAGAAAGGACGGCACACCCTCTGTAACACCGGCTGCTCCGATGACGCGCATCTTTTCATCATTCAAATACGGCAATATTTCCTTTTCACCAGCAACTCTGTCCGAGATGACTGAAACGCTGGCTCCTGTATCCACAATAAAATTGAGTGGCGATGCGATACCTTGAAGCTGTACCTCGCCGCTCAAGAATCCGCTCGACGTCAGTCTAAGAGGCAAGGAAAGCGAAGTGTTATTTCGAAAGTCTCGCTCGTCCGTATCTTTTTTCGTGAGCGAAAATGTCTTTGATCCATAGTCTATCGTTGTGAGAAATTTCGAGATCATCGCGAGGCCCAAATAGCCATCGACCTTTTGCGACAGATCGTGGAACTCGCGAATGTAAACCGGCACATTGCGAACCTTTACCTCGCCGATCTCGACCTCTCGCAAAAATCCGTACACGATCTCAAACCGACCGTCTCCGCCAATACCTTTCGCAAAGCCGCCGCGGTTGATAGACTTCACTCTTAGCAATTTTGCTGTTTTATCGGAGATCACCGTGATCCCTGAGCCGGTGTCGAGAACAAATCTGAGCGGCTCGGTCAGGCCGTTAATGCGAACAGTGATGATCGGGCGATTGCCGACAAGTTCAAAACCGACACGTGAACTGTCATTCCCGATCGAGTAATAGAGTCCTTCTTTTTGGCCGAGGAAGCGAAGAAACTCGATAAGGCCCTTGATCCTCGTACGGCGATCCGCATCGGTGTCCTTTGAGACGCTCAGAAATCGCAGATATGCGTCGGCGGCATCGCGGTAGCGTTCGGCCCTCGACGAAATTTGCGCGAGAGCAAACAAATAATCCGGTTCGTCCGCGTTGTGAAAAACGGCTTCCTGCATATTCGCCAGGCTCTCCGTTATACGGTTTTCGTAAAACTCGACGAGCCCGATGCCAGACCAGGCGAGGTCTTGCGTTCGGTCCAGCTTTAGCGAATTGTAAAAGATAACGCGGGCGTCATTAAATCGGCCAGCGGTCAAAAGCACGATGCCCAAAACCGCGTAAGCACGTGCGTTTCGGGGTTCGGCCTCGGCGATCGCGTAAACGAGATCGTAGGCCTCGACTAGCTTTCTTTGTTTGGCAAGGACAAAGGCGAGTTCGACCCTTGCCGACGACGAACGCTTGTCGTTCGCCATTGCCCGCCGCAGCATCGTCTCAGCATCACCGAACAATCCGGCACGGATCAGCTTACCTGCCTGTTTAACTATCTTGCGTGTTTCATCAGCACTCGCCGTCTGAGGTTCGTTAGCGTTCGAATAAGCTGGAGCGAATGTGGCAAAAAGGAGACTGAGGACGAAAAGTGACAATATTCTGCGGCGAGACCGGCCCAAATCTATCCAAATTTCACTGTGTTTCATAACGCTGCCCTCCGTCGCGAATGCCCCGAAATGTTACTTGAGGATGACGCCGGTTTTCATCGACCATAGAACAAGGTCAAGCTCGTCAAAGTCGATTCCGGTCATACCTGTCAAATTGTGGAGCTTTTCTTCGATCATTAGATACTTCGAACGCGTATTTGGTGGCTTTGGGTCGTCAATTATTTTTAGCTCGGCCAGACAGTTTAGAACGTGCTTGTCGAGGATCGCATATCCCTTAAACCCGATGTTCCGCAAATAGTGGCTCGCTTCCTTATACCCAAGGCCCTTGATCCCCTTTTCTTTCACCAGCCAGTCACGCCGTTCGTGGCTGCATTCGAACGCCTTAAGTTTCTTACGTAGCTTCATTCCGCAATGTTCTTGAAGAAATGTTCGCGAAGCCACAATGTAACGCGACCTGGCATTTGGATACCGATGAACGCCAAGCAATGCATTTGTAAGTTCCGATTGATCACCTGTCATCAATATCGGTTTTACAGCCTCGAGAGCATTCAGTCCCATCCGCGCCGAACAGCCGCCGGTAAAGAAGCAGAAGACCATTTCCTCAAATAGGTTCAGGTTCGTGCCCCGCGTCCCAATTCTTGAAAATTCAGCCAAACGCTTTGTTATTTCATCGCGCCTCGCCAAGTGAACACGCTTGATGTTTTCGATCGTGAGGGGCTCTTTTTCTCGTTTCACAGTAATTTCGTTCGAATTTGATTCTATGGGCGGCGAGACGATGGTGTCAATAATATTTGAAACCGTGCCGCCAAGCGTCCCGCGGCCGCCTCAAAAAGCGCCTCATTTTTACTAAAATGAGACACTTAATTATCTGAAAACACGCACCAACTCGGATTTGGCTCACATTTCGCGATTTTGATGCACAAAATGAGGCACTTGGGACGCCTTTGCCAACGTAGGTGTAACAAAAACTGTAACAATTTGGAGTAAATGTTACAGCTAACTATTGCAAACACACAGCTTGTCCGAGTTAAACCACATTTTGCGGTTTTGATGCACAAAATGTTCCACGCAGGGACGCATTGCTTCCGCAGGTGAGCCAAAAAGCGTGTCAATTTGGCACAAATGGCACAGCTAACTATTACAAACAGGCAGCTTGTCCGATTTGAGCCCCATTTTGCGGTTTTGATGCACAAAATGGCTCACTTTTGGCACACCTTGCTCCGGTCTCAAATTTTCAAATATCTGCGGCCCGTGATTCCGTTGACAAAACCACGATCGCCTAATCAGAATTGTATCAGAAAATGCAGATATAGCCAATCATTTTATGTATGACACGTATCGCAGGTTGGATTCATATAATAAGTGGCGCAATCGAGAGTCACAGCGTCCTAGCGATTGACAAAATGGTGAAGCAGGGACTAGAGTTTGGTTGCAGAAATCGTATTACAATTTCCACGTCCGAGTGGTCGCTCAAGACATAGTTTCGTTTGTTGTGCCGCGTCGAATATCGCGGTCCTGGTATTTACTAAAAATGGGAGAGATCTGAGATATGGTGCGAATAATATTGGGGGTGATCGCCGGGTTCATCGTTTGGTCGATCGTTTGGGTCGGGAGCGAGCAGACGTTGGGCAGGTTTTGGGCGGAGTTCGGCACTCACTCGCTCGAGGCGGAAAAGGCGTTAACTAACAATACGGCGCTCGATACGAGCCCTATAATTGCGATCGCAAACCTAATACGCAGCTTTTTGACCTCGATCATCGCCGGCTACCTCGCCGCACTCGTCGCGGGTGAATTCAAAAAGTCAACGATGATCCTCGGCGTAATTCTTCTCGCAGTTGGAGTTACCGTCGAGTATATGTTCTGGAACCTCGCTCCGGTTTGGTACCACGTATTGTTCGTATTGTTCCTACTGCCGATGACAATTCTCGGCGGTCGGCTAAGGCGTGCCAGCTAGGATCGGTTGCTTCGCAATGCTAACGGAATAGGCAGCCACGACTGTGGGCGTCCATAGGTCTGGCTGTTCAGTTCATCAACGAGGCCTTCTTGCTCGGTCAGTAAATGGCTTGGCGGAAGGTCCTTTTCGGTTTCATAACAGGCATGAGTGATACACGCGAGTGGCTTCCCTTGGTTGTGAACCAGGCAGCCTATTCCCTTTTCAAACAAAGGGCACGCATAAGTCTGAGCAAATGTATCGCCCTCGGTATTTAGCGAATATTTTCCGATCACCGAATCGACTCGTTCGTAAACCGAAGTCCGGTGTTCGTCAGAAAGTTGCTCCAGTGTTTTGCTTATCGCCGCAGCCTCAAGCCTCGATATATGCACGTTTACAAAATGAGCGTCGAGACAGCAGGCACCTTTCGTTTCGCAGGTCAGGCAGCTTTTGGCCCGGTGCTCGTAACTGTCTGAGATCTTCGATTGGAAATCCGACTTGAGCTTAGCAAGCCTAACGAGTGATTTTTGTTCGCTTATTACTTTCATGTCCGGCGAGGCGCTTGCGTTCCACTCCAAAGTGCGTGATACACTTAGAAAAATTTGATTTTACACATTTCAGGGGGATTATGCTGCAAGAAGGCGATAAGGCACCGGATTTCAACGCAAAAGATCAGGACGGAAACGAGGTAAAACTCAATGACCTCAAGGGACAGCGAGTTGTTCTATATTTTTATCCGAAGGACGATACGCCCGGCTGTACGAAGGAGGCATGTTCGTTCCGCGACGCCGATGATGTATTTCGAGCTAAGGGAATCAGGGTTCTCGGCGTCTCGACCGACAACGAAAAGTCACATCAGAAATTCATCTCGAAATTCCAATTGCCATTCGATTTACTGGCCGATACCGACAAGCAGATCGTCGAGGCATACGGCGTTTGGGGCGAAAAGAGCATGTACGGCAAAAAGTATATGGGGACCAACCGCAAGA
>JANLTF010000085.1:0-1734 GCA_031362825.1 Acidobacteriota bacterium
CGGCTCTACACAGGACGAGATGGCCGTGATCAGCGAATTCGGCCTCGTGATCAATTTTCCGCGCATAACGCTATTTGGCGGCTTTGGCGGCAGCGGTGGATTCGGCGGTGGCCCGCCCATTGAGTTTAGCGAGGCTGTAAAACGCCGCGATGCTCAGCTTGACGAGCTAAAGAAGCTGTTCCGCTCGGCTGAAAGTTACCTGCGCGCGAGAGACGCTTACGCCAAGGACAAAACCTTGCCCTTTACGCCAACGGATCAGAGATTGGATGCGATGGCTCCGTACATTCGCGGCGAACGGCCCGTGATATTTACCGCCGAACGCGAACGCGACATCCGTGGCGTTGCAAAATTTGTCGCCGAAATGAAGCTCAAAGGCATCATCGTCGGCGGCCAGGAAGCGTGGAAGGCCGCGGACGATCTGAAAAAGAACAACATCTCGATCGTCTACACTAACATCTACAGCCTGCCTATCAGAGACGACGATGCGTACGATTATCTGTTCGAAGCTCCCGCGAAAATGCAGGCGGCGGGCGTTAAATACTGCATCTCAACCGGCGACGGCGGCCCCGAAGTCCGCGATCTGCCCTATCACGCCGGACTCGCGTCCGCCTACGGCCTCTCGAAAGAAGACGCTCTCAAATCAGTGACGATCTACGCCGCCGAAGTGCTCGGTGTCGCCGACAAAATGGGCTCGCTCGACGTCGGCAAGGTCGCAAATGTAGTCGTCACCGACGGCGACATTCTCGATCCACGTACGAACATCAAATATATGTTCATTAACGGAAGAATGATCCCGCTGACGAGCAGGCATACCGAGTTATTCGACGCGTTTAAGGATCGAAAGTAGATGGCGAAATGTCAGACGACGGAAACTCAATAAATAGCGGCCCGTGGCTTCAGCATGTTTCGCAGAGGCTGATGACGAACGGCTACAAACCGATGAGGCCCGAAGTATACCAACCTTTGGGCTTTAGGTTTGCGGTCAACCGTTCGGGCCTTGAGATCAGCAAGTTTGGGATGGTGGACCGGACGTTCGTTTTTGCCGATATTCCAAACCTCGACGTGCCAAAGCTACAGCAATTCTCAAAGGCTACCTTTGAATTTGCGAATAAGAACAAGAGCGTATCGCTGCCGAACGGCCTGTTCAGCTGTTTGTTTTGTTTCGGCATAGCCGTCACGGCGAATGCAGATCCAACGCTCGTGCAGACCTTAATGGCGTCGCAGCCGATCAGTCATTTCGGTGCATTTGAGATGCCGGTGATCTTCGATCTCGCGAACGGGGGCCCTTATTATTACCAGACGACGCCGATCTGGGGCGCCGCGTACCATTCGAGCTTTCGAAGGGAAGTCCAAACCAACCTCGGGTCTTAGCTCTGCTGTGGTATCCCCGCATCTTCTTCAAAAAACTCAAGCGAAGCTGAATTTAGGCAATACCGTTGTCCCGTCGGCGGCGGGCCGTCGGGGAAAAGGTGGCACTGATCTCTGCATCTTACAAACCAGATATCGCCACCTCTACAACTTTACGTGCGAGGCGACAATCGAAAACGTCTCGTCATGCCTCAGCGCTTATTGTCGTTTTTTGCCTTTTCGTTTATATTAGCGGTCACAGTAGTACATTCTAGACAAGGTAGAACATATGGCGGCTCCCAAATTCCTAGAGGATCTTAATTCGCGGTTACTTAAACCGACGGCGACGACGGCTTACTGATGCCGAATATCTGGTGGTCGGCTGGA
>JANLTF010000101.1:0-6376 GCA_031362825.1 Acidobacteriota bacterium
TCGACGAATGCTCCTTCCATGCCTAGTATCCTTGCCAAAGCCGCTCCGTCACCGCCGTTGTTGCCTTTGCCGCACAATATCAGAACTGACTTGCCTTTGACCGAGCCGCCTAGCTTTTCGGTGATGACGCGTGCGACGGCGTGGGCGGCGTTTTCCATCAGGAGGATCGACGGAATGCCGTATCGCTCGGTCGTCAAACGATCGACCTCACCCATTTGCTCGGCTGTCAGTACCTTTTGCATTGTTACTAATCTATCACAAGGAATGCGTGTCCGTAGCCCGCACGCGTGTCAGTAGCCCGCACGTCAGTAAGGGCTCAACGCTGCCCAACAGACAGCTCATCCGACAGCAAGCACGGTCGCACTTCCGCCTGTATTGTACTGGAACTGGCCCTTACTCACGTGCGGGCTACGGACACGTGTGCGGGCGACCGACGCGAGCTACAAAAAAACCGCATTGTCTCGCTGACAATGCGGTTGAAAGGTTTGAATTTGGAGATCTGTGAATAGACTTCGAGCCGTGTCACCGTGGATAAATGTCTGCCACTGTGCTTTTACACGCTTTGCTTCCGTTCACTTAATAGAAAGGCCTATTGGCCTCACACTTCCAAAAATCGGCGCGGATCTAGCGGTTTCGCCTCGCAGGGACGTACGAACCGACGTTTGGGACGCTCTTTTGTCACTAGACGACGGGCAAGCCAACCTCTGTAACGCAAAAAGGGCACTCAGGGACCCCGAAAACCACTCCAGCGACGCAGAGCACGTGAGATTCTAACCACAGATCAAAACAAAATTGGGCTCTGTGAACTCGGATATTGTCCTCATGCTGAAGTGCTCGAGATCATAATGCTTTGCGATTTTCGCGGCTTCGCTCAGGACGACCACCGCAGGACGTTATCGGACTCCGCGCTTCGGATCTACTTGCACCATCGTGCTATATATGATACGGTTATCTCTATGCAACGATTTGGTCGTTGCTCGATCCGATCTTTGACAACCTAAGAGCAGTAAACGAACGTGCGCGCGCTGGGACACTGGGACATGGGACACTTTGGCGTATTTGTCGAGGATGTTTTTGAGCGTTTAGCCCGTCGAATCTGAGTCTTGTCGATCCCTGTATCTTTGTCAGAACAGAGCATCTGTCCCGTTTCAAACGTTCAAAATGACAATTTTGACCAACAAAATGACATTTTGTACGCAGAAAAAGGACGCATCTGCCTGCCCATCAACTCAGACAGAAACGAATCAGCGTTACCATTGATCCGTTTGGACCAGTGGTTTTGAACATGAAACTTATGGAGATGTGGTGATCCCGGCTGGATTCGAACCAGCGACCTTTCACTTAGGAGGCGAACGCTCTATCCAACTGAGCTACGGGACCGGCCGGAACGCAGGCAGCCTGCCTGCGTTTACAAACTACGAATCATAGTGTACCAAGGATTTCACTTCATAACCGTCAAACTTGCTGCGGCCGCCGAGAAAATCAAGTTCGACAACGAACAGCAATCCGGCAACTACGCCGCCGACGCTCTCGACGAGGTCACAGACGGCCCGTGCGGTGCCGCCGGTGGCGAGCAGATCATCAACGATCAAAACGCGATGGCCTTCGCCCACCGCGTCCTTGTGCATCTCGAGCGTGTCCTGGCCGTATTCGAGGTCGTATGATACCGAGACGCTTTCGGCCGGCAACTTCTTGGGTTTGCGGACCGGAATAAAGCCCGTACCGAGCTGATAGGCGAGCGGCGTTGCGAAGATAAATCCACGCGACTCGACGCCGATGATCGTGTCGATCGACATGCCTCGACACATTTCGGTCAATGCATCGATCGTACCTTCGAGCCCTTCGGGATCCTTGAGCAAGGTCGTAATATCGTAAAAGTTAATGCCCGGTTTCGGGAAATCGGGCACTTCGCGAATGAGTTTTTTTAAATCTTCCATGTAATTGTTCGTAGTTCGTGGTTCATGGTTCGTCGTCGATGCCTTCATGCCACGAACAACGAACTACCAACAACGAACGATCATCCTATCTTTCGATCCTAAACGCCGAGTACAAACCACTCGGCTCTAATACAAGTTCTTCGATCTCGCCAACCTTAGACTGCGTCGGCCCGGCGGCAAGATCAAGCCGGAACGCATGGACAGCCGATTCTTTGCCCTCGATCAGAGCTTCGACTCGGCCATCTTTGAGGTTCCTGATATAACCGCGTATCTGATGCCTCGCCGCCGCACGCTGGGCAAAAAAACGGTATCCAACGCCCTGAACCTCACCGCTGATGATGTATATACGTGCGATCATCATAAAGTCTGGTCAGTCTGGTCAGTCTCGGAAGTCTGGTCAGTCTCGACCTCCTCGACTTCCTCGTCTAGCCAAGCGCATCGAGACATTCCATCAGCGGCCTTTGGCGGCACGTGTAAACCGGCATTCCGCGAAGCGTATATTTGCTCGCTGCCGTTTGTCTCAGTTCCTCGGCAAGTGCCAAAAAATCACGCGGCTCGTCGGTTTCGAACGAGATCAGGTATTCCTGATCGCTAAACCCAAATGCGTGCGTCAAATGTATTCGAATGTTCGGAAATTTCTTCCCGACCATAAAGTTCTCTTCGATCAACGCGTCGCGTTCGTCGGCCGGCATTTCGAGCCAGTCTTTATGCTTCGCACACGGATACACAAAATGATACTTGGTCGCCCCGGCGAGCACCCGCGAACGATCTTCGCCGGAGCTATCGACAAACATCATCCGCTTCGTCGTCGAAAGATAATTGTCCGTCGTCTCAAGATAGCTGCCGAGATTCGTCCGGTACATCATCGCCGTCATTTCCTGGATCAGATCGAGCGACGTTCCGATACGCCAAAACATCAGATCGGCCTTCGAATCGAAACCGACGAGCGAATAGCTGAACAACATAAAATCGTCGCGAAATCGATCGAAAACACTCTGAAATTCGCTCTTAAAAACGCGCTTTGTATCGATATTCAGCTTGCGCCATTCGGGACTGACGCGAAAGAACATGAAGTTGACGAACTGTTTCTCGATGCCCGGAAATACAGACACTTCGCTCGGCTCCGGCACCAGCCGCAGGCCGCTTTCGCTCTGTTCTTTTTGAAAATTGACCACTTCCATATGGGTGATTTCGGTTTTCTGATCAACAAATTCCGGCGTCGAGTTATGCGATTATTGTGTCAAGTTTCGCCGTCAAAGTCCAAAACCCGTGACCTAAAGATGTTCGCGTCCGTTATCGGATCGGCATTTACAAACCGGCCGATAAATGCAATTATTGTGGAGATGATTCGTCCGATTACAATGCTTGTTTTGCTCGTCTCGATGTGCTTCGCCGCATCCGCGCAGCAGCGTCCGTTGCTCACCGACGACATTGACATTACTCCCGCAGGAGCCCTCGAGATCGGTGCGGGCGTCGATTTTCTGCAAAATGCTAAGTTCCCGCTCTCCGGCATCAAAGGCGACCTGACACGGCTCGGCGACATTCGCATTCGAACCGGCTTGGCCCCGAATGTCGAGATGCAGATCGAGGGCGTGTTGCAAAATTTTGTCGCGATCAATTCGCAGACCGTTTCTCCGATTCCGCTTTCGGTCACCGGAAACTCGACCAACGATTTTGACGATTTCACTGTCTCGGCAAAGATCAAGCTTCGGGCCGAAACCAAGTATTTACCGGCGATCGGCCTCAAATTTGGCTATCAAATGCCCAATTCGGATCAAGCTCGCGGTATCGGGACCAATTCGATCAATGTCTTCACTAAAGTGATCGTGCAGAAGAAATTCGGAAGTGTACTCAACCGAACGGCAAAGTTCAACTTATTTGGAAACATCGGCCTCGCGATTATGACCGCTCCGCTCGAAACATTTTCACAGAACGACGTGATCTTGTATGGCGTCGCCGCAATCTATCGCGTCAACGGCCGCATTAATATTGTCAGCGAGATCAATGGCCGTGCAAACACGCGGCCCGTCGCTCCAATAGGAACGGAAAGCACCGGGCAATTTCGCGTCGGTACACAGATCAGGGCCTCGGGATTACGTTTTGACGCCGCTGCCGCCTTTGGCTTGACAAAATTCAGCCCGCGAACCGGCGTCATCTTCGGTGTCACATACCAATCGCCGACGATCTTTACGCCCGCTCGTTGATCAGATATTGATGGGCGAATTTCCCTTTCCAAGCTGCGGAGCCGTCCGGATCGCCTCGTGAACAAACGCTTTCGCTCTTCCTACCGATTCGATCAGATCAAACCCAAGAGCCATATTCGCCGCGATCGCCGCTGACAGCGTACAGCCTGTGCCGTGCGTCGATGTAGTCTCAATAAACTCGGCCTCGAACCTCTCAGTTCGTCCGTCGCGAAATAGGTGATCGGTCGCCAGTCCTCGATCTCGGACACCGTGGCCGCCTTTGATAAGCACATTCCTTGCACCGAGTGCTTGGATCTTCGCAGCGGCAGCGTGAATGTCGACCTCGGACGTAATAGTCATTTCGGCGATACGTTCGGCCTCGGGAATATTCGGCGTCACAAGGTCAGCTATCGGGAAAAGGTCCGTGATCAAACCGCGCAAGGCTTCGTCACTGATCAGATCAAAGCCCGATGTCGAACGCACGACCGGATCGACGATCACATTTTTGAGCTTTGCCATTGTGATCAAGCGTGCGGTTTCCGCAATGACCTCAAGCGTCGGCAGCATTCCGGTCTTAACGGCGTCAACCGTGCAGTCGTCAAAGATCGGTTCAACCTGTCCGCGAAGCGTCGCTGCCGATTGATGCACAGCTCCAAAAACGCCCTGCGTATTCTGAAACGTGAGCGAGGTCGCCGCCGCGACCGGAAAACACCCAAACGCCCGAAACGTCTTGATGTCCGCAATAATTCCGGCACCGCCCGACGGATCGAGACCGGCGATCGTAAGGCAAACTTTAGTCTTCTGGCTCATATAGAGTTCATTATGCGCCTCAACGAATTAGCATCGTTAAGTGAACGGATAGCCGCAAAACCGGCACATCCCGCGTCGATAACGCTCTTCCAATTGGTCTCGTCGATACCGCCGAGCCCAAGCACGGGAAACGCTCCGATCTCATCAGTGATCGAACGAACCGCCTCGAGTCCAACCGGAGCCGGCTTGTCAGGCGAGTCGAACACCGGCCCGAGAACCGCAAGATCCGCTCCATTCATCGCAGCCCGCTTCACATCTTCGCAGCAATGCGTCGAAACACAGACGAGCATTTCGTTGCCAAACGCGCCTCGTACGCGTTCGACAGGCATCGATCTCGAAGTCAAATGAACGCCGTCTGCTCCGGCCGCGGCGGCGACATCAGCACGGTCGTTTACGAGCAACGTAGTGTTGCTATTGCCAGTCACCTCGACTAGATCCAGCGTCAGACGAAAAAGATTTTTCGCCGAGAGTTGCTTCTCCCTAAGCTGGATCATCGGGACACCCAACTCTACCGCTAACGCGGCCATAGCGATGATTTTAAGCCGTAATGTCTCGATATTTTCGTCCGTTGCTGTGCCGGCCGTGATCAGATAGACGAGAGGACGATTAGCCGGGAGTTTCACTTTGCGTTTTTACTCTCTTCGATCTGGAGCATTTTTACGCTTTTGTCGAAATGAGCGATCTCCCAGAATGCGATCAGCAGATTGAGCACACCGAGTCCGGTGACGGCGCCGCGAAACCAGGTCGATGCCACCGCCTTTTGCAAGGACGGCAACCCCGCCTTAGAAGAAACAAATGCCAGAAGATAGTTATCGGCCCACGGGCCAAAGAGCGTGTCCCACGGCGCGAGGATCAGGTAGAACCCAAGAAGAAAGCACAGGATAATAAAAAAAATGACGGTCAGGCGTTCTACCATATACCGTCAGATTATAAACTATCGCGAATAAGCGACAAACTCTAGTGCGTGACCATCATGCTCTTGACGCGTTCGGCTACGTCACGAAAATCGACGTTCTCTGCATAGATCTGTTCGAAATAGAGGGCCGCACTTTCGATAGCACCTTCCGCTTCGTATGCCATCGCAAGTTCGTACCAAAGGCCTTGCTTTTCATCGTCGTTAAGATCAGCGGTTTCGAGTGCCCTGTTGAACCACGTGACCGCGTGATTCGACATCGAGTTTTGCATAAAACAATGCCCGAGCAGATTGGCACACTGGAAAAAACGTCGTGTCCCGTCGGCCGGAGCAACAAGACTGATCGCGTCCTGAAATTCGGCGATAGCCTGTTCTGTGAGCCCCATTTCCTTATACGCGGTAGCGGTTTGGTAATGCGTTTCGAAATCGTCATCCGGCTCGGTTTCTTCGAGTCCGAATTCTGATCTGATCTCGTCGAGACCGATCGATCTGGCCTCGATCTTAACGTCTTCAACGTTGCCAGCCAAAGGACC
>JANLTF010000104.1:0-2869 GCA_031362825.1 Acidobacteriota bacterium
TGCAGATAAGTTAGTAAAGAAAATTTTTGGATCGAGCAGCGACGTTTTTTTGAAGAACGTCAAGCCGGTCGTGGTGCAGATACAGGCGTGGGAACCGGCGATGGAAAAGATGTCGGACGACGAGCTAAAGGCTCAGACGCCGAAGTTTAAGGAGATCATCCAGAATGCTCTCAACGGTATCGAGGACAAAGCCGAACGCCGCAAGGCCGAGCAGGCGATCTTGAACGAGATCCTGCCCGAGGCGTTTGCGACAGTTCGCGAGGCGTCAAAACGCGTGACCGGAATGCGGCACTTTGACGTGCAGATGATCGGCGGCGTGGCTTTGCACCAAGGCCGAATCGCTGAGATGCGGACAGGTGAAGGTAAAACACTCGTCGCGACGCTTCCGTCTTACCTCAACGGTTTGACCGGACGCGGCGTTAACGTCGTCACGGTCAACGATTATCTCGCTTCGCGCGATGCCGAGTGGATGGGCAAGATCCATAAATTCCTCGGCCTTTCGGTCGGCGTTATCCAAAACGATCAGGACGACGTCGAACGCAAAGAGGCGTACGCATGCGACATCACGTACGGTACGAACAACGAATTCGGCTTCGATTATCTGCGGGATAATATGAAGTTCGATGTTGACTCGCTCGTTCAGCGTGATCATTACTTCGCGATCATCGACGAAGTCGACTCGATCCTCATCGACGAAGCCCGCACGCCGCTCATCATTTCCGGTGCTTCGGACGAGGCGACGGACAAATACTACACGGCAAATCAGATCATCCCGCAGTTTGAAAAAGGCCACAAGGACGAAGAGACCAAGGTCACGACCGGCGATTATCTGCTCGACGAGAAAAATCATTCGTCCGTCCTCACCGAGGCCGGCGTCACCAAGGCCGAAAAGCTGCTCGGCGTCTCGAACCTCTACGATCCCGGCAATATGGATCTGCTCCATTGCGTCGAACAGGCACTGAAAGCTCACACACTTTACAAAAAAGATCACCATTATGTCGTTCAGGACGGCGAGGTGATCATCGTTGACGATTTCACCGGACGACTGATGGCCGGACGTCGTTGGTCGGACGGCTTGCACCAGGCGGTCGAGGCAAAAGAAGGCGTCAAGATCGAGCGCGAGAACCAAACGCTCGCGACGATCACGCTGCAGAATAACTTCAGAATGTACGAGAAACTCGGCGGCATGACCGGTACCGCCGAGACGGAGGCTGAGGAATTTCTCACGGTTTACACGCTCGACGTCGTCCAGATACCGACCAATCAGCCGATGGTCCGCGTCGATTCATCGGACATGATCTATCGCACGATCGGCGAAAAATGGGACGCGGTGGTCGAGGAGATCCAAGAACTACACAGCCGCAATCAGCCGGTTTTGGTCGGTACGGTTTCGGTCGAAAATTCCGAGCTCGTCGCCGCCAAACTCAAGGCGATCGGCGTGCCGCACAAGGTTCTCAACGCCAAATATCACGAACAGGAAGCCGAGATCATCGCCCAGGCCGGACGCAGCGGCGCCGTTACCATCGCCACTAACATGGCTGGCCGCGGTACCGACATTTTGCTCGGCGGCAACCCTGATTCGCTCGCTCGCGAATATCTGAAGCGTCAGGAAATAAACCCCGACGAAGCGACCGAAGCGCAGTTTGAGATCGAACTCCGAAAGGCAAAGGCTGTTGTCGCCGAAGAACACAAGGTGGTCGCTGCCGCGGGCGGTCTGCACATTCTCGGCACCGAACGCCACGAATCAAGGCGTATCGATAATCAGCTTCGCGGACGTGCCGGCCGTCAGGGCGATCCGGGCTCGTCGCGGTTTGTGTTGTCACTCGAAGACGACCTGATGCGTATCTTCGCGGGCGACAAGGTCCGTTCGATGATGGAATGGTTGGGGATGGAAAAGGGCGTCGCCATCGAATCGAAGACCGTTTCACGCCAGATCGAACGTGCCCAGAAAGCCGTCGAGGCACGCAACTTTGAAACGCGTAAACACGTTCTCAAATACGACGACGTGATGAACCGACAGCGTGAAACTATCTACAGCCTGCGTCGGCAGTTGATGTTCGAACCGGAGCATCGCGAATACCTGCTCGGCGAAACGGGCGTGGCGCGCGACCTGCTAGGCGATCTTACCGGCAGCTTTTTGGCCGTCGGCGTGGCTCCCGATCAGTGGGATGTTTCAACTTATGCGGCCGAGATCGAGAGCATTTACGCGATCGATCCGGCACGCGACGCGGGCGTCGATTATAAGACGATGAACGCCAACGAGATCGAAGAAGCGATCTGGAAAAAGGCTTCGGCGAGTTACGAATCGAAGGAAAAAATGGCCGGCGGCGAGTCGCTCCGGGCATATGAGCGTTACATTATGCTCAACATCATCGACAGCCAGTGGAAAGACCACCTGCTCTCGATCGACCACGTCAAACAGGGCATCGGGCTGGTCGGTTACGGGCAAAAAGATCCGCTCGTCGAATATAAAAAGCAGTCGTTCGATATGTTTCAGGACATGCTCGACCGAATCGACACGAACACCGTCAAGTCGCTGTTCCACCTAGAGATCGTCAACCGCGACGAACAGGAAGAGGTCGAACGCCTCGAACGGCTCGAACGCCAACGCGCCAACCGCCAGGCCGCCGGCATGGCATTCACCGGAGCAATGGGAACCGCCGAAGCCGCCGGAGCCGAGGCCGCGAGGCACACACCGTTCGTCCGAGACCAACCCAAGGTCAATCCGAACGACCCCTGTTATTGCGGATCAGGCAAGAAATTCAAAAAATGCCACGGAGCAGGGGCATAGAGAGAAGGGGAGGCACCGCTTCGGTGGCGGGGTGGTTCTTTGCAGAAGCCCGCACGATAGTAAGGGCGTATCATTCAA
>JANLTF010000113.1:0-3970 GCA_031362825.1 Acidobacteriota bacterium
GTCACTGACGGACAATTGAGCGTTAACGGCAAACAGGTAACCTTTGCCGGCGTGAACGTAGGCAATCCGGTGGCATGTATTTTCGTTGAGGATTTCAATTTTGACTGGCGAGCCGTCGGCCGCGTGATGGAAACCCACGAAAAATTTCCCGAACGCGTTAATGTCGTTTTCGTCAAAAAAGACGAATCCGAAAACATCGAGCTGCGCAACAGGGAACGCGGTGCCGGCGAAACCTCAGCCTCCGGCACATGCTCGAGCGGTGCCGCCATCCTCAGCACCTTCATGCTCAAAACCGGCCGCAAAGTAAGGGTGCATTCCGAGGGCGGCACAACCGACGTCCTCTGGCGTGACGACGACGAGATCGTCATCACCGGCCGCGCCGACTACTCATACTCTGGAGTATGGCCCGCGTAGAATTTTGCAAACAAGCGATAAAAGAGGTTTGAAATGGTGACCGGGAGGCCGGCCACCATTTTTGTATTTTTACGGAACGTAGGCACTGGGAACCGGGAGGTCGCCAGCGATGCCGAACTGCTGGATGAGCGTTCCTCCGCTTGAACGGCTTGCAAACCACGTAAAGGTAGATGGGCGAAATATCGCAGCATCCTGTTTGCCATCGCCGTCGTAGTCGCCGGGTACGGCAACGTCGTTGGTCGTTCCGAACGGGAATGAGTAGAAGCTGAAGTCTTCGCTTCGGAGAATGAACCAATTATTCCCGGAACCAGGACGGAAGAACGCCACGTCGGCTTTTCCGTCGCCAGTGAAATCACCCTGCACGGGTTTGTCGGTTGACGTGCCGAATTGCAGAGCGAACACGCTGCCATTCGAACTTCGGCGAACCCACCATTCCGCACCGTTTGTGCCCGACGGACGGAAAATAGCTATGTCCGCTTTGCCGTCACCGTCATAGTCCGCCACGACAGGTTTGTCGCCCGCCGCACCGAATCCGACTATGTCCGTGCCGCCCGTCGATTTACTGATAAACCAGGTCAGCGTGGAGGAGCGGAAGACCGCCGCATCCGTTTTCCCGTCGCCGTCGTAATCAGACGGAACGGGAGTGTCGGTGCTGATACCGAACGGAAATGCAAAGAACGAGAAATCTTCGCTCCGCAATATGTACCAAAGACCGCCTGACGGACGGAAAAAGGCGAAGTCAGATTTTCCGTCTCCAGTGTAGTCGCCCGGAACGATCTTGTCGGAAGATGAGCCGAATTGAGCTGCGAAATTCCCACCGTTCGACGATTTCGAATACCACCATTCGCCGGGGGCGGGGCGGAAGATAGACAGATCGGTTTTACCGTCGCCGTCGAAATCAGCAAAGTGATGTGCCAGAACATCACTCAACCGGCGTTCATATGCGCCAATGTCTGAACGCGCTCCGCCTGTGCCGTCGCCGTCCTGCGGGCGCGAGATGCCGCGTTGATCGGTCGCTGGAAATGTCACCGGGTCGCCCGCGTCGATCGCCGGACTGCCCACAATCAAAGCGTGGGTTCGGGTCGCTCCGCCGTTATAACTCAAAGGTCCAAGAAGCGGGTCAACGCCCGTGATGTTGCCCGTCGTCGTGCCCCCGATGGTCGCTCCGGTGGCGTTTCGGATCAGATTATATCCCTGCGAATTATAAACACCGCTAAGATCGGAACCCGTATTGTTGGCAAAGATCGAATTGCGTATGTTGATAGTTACATTGCTGAAGGAATTGTCGAAACGCAACCCACCATTTTGTCCGGCGGCGGAATTAGCGGCGATGGTGGAATTGAAGAAATTTACTGTTCCGCCATTGATATTATAAATGTATATGCCGCCGTAGCTGCGCTGTGCGGTATTGCCGCTGACGGTCGTATTGGTCATCGATATCAGTGTTTCGGCCCAGATGCCACCCCCGTTGCCATTAAGAGTGGGGTTGTCCGTTCCTGCGTTTACTGAATTGCCGCTGATGGTCGAACCCGTGATGGTCGCCGCCGGACCGCCTCCCACCATATAAATTCCGCCGCCGTTGCCGTACGTGTCGCTGTTAGTGTTTGATATGTTGTTTGAAATGGTCGAATTGGTAATGGTCAATAACGCGGCATCGGGGTTATTCGGCTGATAATAAATACCGCCACCGTAGTTTGCCGCCGAATTTCCGGTCACGACCGAATCTGCGATCGCTACTCGTCCGCCGCCCTGATTGCTGATCGCGCCGCCGCTGCCCTGTCCGCTTTGCTGGGCATTCGGGCCGCTCGTGGTGTTGTTGGTAAAGTTGCTGCCGTTAATGCTGAGCACCTCCCCATTTCCGACCGCTCCGCCGCCGGCTACCGAGGAATTGCCGCTGAAACTCGAGTTGGCGATGGTCATTGTACCGCCGCGGTTGCGGATCGCCCCGCCGCCGCCGCTGCCGCCTGCCTCTCTGTTCCCGGCGAACGTGGAATTTGTGATTGTTGTAACTGTTGTCAGATTATTACTGCTGTAGATAGCGCCACCGCCGAGGCCGGTCGCGCTAGAGCTGCCCGCAATGTTGTTCGTAAATGTGCAGCCCGTAACCGACAGCGCGCCGCTCGTACTAAGATTACCGCTGTTATAGATAGCACCGCCGGCACCACCCGTATTCGAGGTAAAGGTCGAGTTCGTGACCGTCGCCGTGCCGCCGTTGATGATACCTGCACCGCCGAAAAACCCCGTGTTTGCATTAAAAGCGGAGTTTGCGACGGTCAGATTGGCTAGGCTGATATTGTTGGTATTGTCAATTGCTCCGCCGGTGATCGAGCTAAAAACGACATTCGTCACGGTCAAAACTGCGGCATTCTGCACGACCGATGTATCGCTCCCCGGATTGCCGCTTCGCGTTATCGTCATTCCGCTGATCGAAAGCGTATCGGCGTTGCCGCCGTTGGTAAATCCGTTGGTAAAAACGCGGTTCGTGCCGCTCGCGTTAATGGTCAAAAGACTCGCGCCCGGTCCGGTGATCGTCAAATTATCAACACTGTCCGCCTGGCTGATGGCGATTACCGTCGCCAAATTGATCGTTCGCGGTGTACCGAACGAGGCGTCAAAGACGATCGTGTCAGCACTCGCCGCCGCGTTCGCGTCCAAAACCGCCTGTCGCAAACTGCCGGCTCCGCTGTCGCTTGTGTTTGTGACTGTAAATGTCGCCGCCGAAATGCTGATTGCCAAAATCGTCAATCCGAAGATTGCCGTAAAGATGATTTTTCCGAATAGTCTTGTTATTGTCCGCATAGTTTACTCCAGTACAGTTATTTGTAATTTTTCCTTTCGCCGGTATATCTCCCGAATCGGAACGCGGGGTCAATAAATTTACAGTTGCGGTCAACGCGTTTTGCGCCAAACACATTATTAACTCCTATAAAGTTCGACTTCTGTTGGATAATGCGTACAAACTCGGAAAACCCTGCCATTTTTTTTGAAAATATATGAGGCTGGGCTAGAATAAGTGTGAAATCAGGTACGACCTCTCACTATGGGTGATACAAGAAGTCCGGAGATCACGAAAATTCTGCATGAATGGACGGATGGTGACGTCGATGCCAAGGCGAGCCTTTTGCAGTTCGTTTACGACGAATTGAAACGTCAAGCGAGATTTCTGATGGCTCAGGAACGCTCGAACCACACCCTTCAGCCGACGGCTCTCGTACACGAGGCCTTTCTGAAACTCGGCAACGGGGCGAAAGTCGAGTGGCAGGACCGTCAGCATTTTTACCGTTACGTTGCGCATCTCATGCGGCATATCCTTGTCGATCATGCCCGGCAGCATACGGCGTCTAAACGCGGCAGCAACCCTTTCCACCTCTCAACCGACGAGATCGACATTCCGGTGGAGGGGCGGGTCGAATCGATACTCGTGATAGACGAGGTGCTTAAGACGCTCGAGAAGTTAGACCCGCGCCAGGCTAAGATCGTAGAGATGCGCTTTTTTGGCGGGCTGACCACGACCGAGATCGCCGACGCCATGGACATCGGCGAACGCACGATCTTT
>JANLTF010000126.1:0-3732 GCA_031362825.1 Acidobacteriota bacterium
AAACCTAGACGTCGTTATTCTCGCCTTTTGACTTGCTCATGCCTATTGCCGCCTCAGTTTGTGGCAAAGGCATTCCGACAGCGTCGGCGTTGGTGAGCAGATCGTCGTCGTTATCTGACTCATCTTTTGGTTCTGCAACGATCATTTTGCCCGACTGCTTGGTAAAGTTGAGCATCTTTGTCTCTTCGTTAAAATCGACCAACACATAATCGCCGGTCTCGACCTGTTGGGTAGCGACGAGATTTGAGAGCGGATAGACGAGAAAGCGCTCGATCGAACGCTTGAGGTGACGAGCCCCGTATTTGAGGTCGATGCCTTCGCTGAGCAAATATTCCTTTGCTTCGGTTGTACATTCAAAGGCAAACTTCGTCCCGGCCGATTCGGTAATACGGTCCTGAACGGCACGCAGTTCAATGTCGAGTATCTGCCGCAAGTGATGTTCCTTGAGGCTGCGGAAAACGACGACCTTGTCGATGCGGTTCATAAATTCGGGCGAGAATTTACGTTTCGCGGCTTCGAGAGCGGTGCGGTAGATCTTGGTGTCGATCTCGTTGTCGGCCTTGACCTGATCGGTCTTGGTCGGAGCGAAACCAATGCCGCCCGAGATCATCTCAGACATTTCCCGGGCACCGAGATTGGATGTCATGATGACGACGGTGCGCGAAAAATCTACGCGGCGATTGTCGCCAAGCGTCAGCGTGGCCTTGTCCAAAATGCCGAGCAAGAGCTGCCAGAGCGAGTCCGAAGCCTTTTCGATCTCATCGAACAGCACGAACGACAACTTGGTATCCTCGGTGTGCGATTTGTCGAGATTTTCCTGCGTCAGCATCGGCGAGGTTTCGCGGTGGCCGAGATATCCCGGAGGCGAGCCGATCAGTTTTGCTATCTCGTGCGAATGCTGGAATTCGGCGCAATCGATCTTTATTACGGTGTGCGGTTCGTTAAAGAGAACTTCGGAAGCTGCCTCGACGACGCGGGTCTTGCCCGAACCGGTCGGCCCGAGAAAGAGCATCGTGCCGATCGGCCGCGACGGATTATTCATACCGGCGAGATAGATCTGAAACAGGCCGCTCATGCGGCGAACCGCACGCTCCTGGCCGACGATCTGTGCCGACAGTTTATCTTCAAACTCGGCCGCCCGTGCGCTTTTGCGTTCGGGGTCGAGCAGTATGCCTTGTTCGCCGTTGTCTTTTCGTTTTGCCGTTTCCTGTTTCATCTTCTTAACTCCTAGCCGAAGTTTGCGACTTCCGCTATCTAAAGAACGTCTCCGCTCGCGATATTTGCCGAAAATCTGACGGCAAATATGTCGTCTATAATGATGATGTCAAAACTTTTTTCGTTGGCTGGGTTTTGGTATCTGGAAGGGCTCACCCAGAAAAGAATGGCCGCAGGTATGAAGGCCCGCACCAAACTAAGATTTAGCATACAAATCACAAGGCGCGCAACTAAAAAACGCATGTGAAAAAAAGTTTTTGCGGAATATCGCATCTAATCGTAATATTCGAGGCCGAGGTGCGTGATCAATTCCTCGCCCATCATGTGTCTCAAGGTGTTCTTTAGCTTCATCAACTGGATGAAGATATCGTGCTCGGGATAAAGCCCCGGAGCGGTTTGTGGGGCTTTGAAGTAGAACGAGAGCCACTCCTGAATTCCTTTCATTCCGGCCCGCGAAGCGAGGTCCATGAATAGCGCGAGATCTAATGCCAGCGGAGCGGCGAGGATCGAGTCGCGGCAGAGGAAGTTGACCTTGATCTGCATTTTGTAGCCGAGCCAGCCGAAGATGTCGATGTTGTCCCAGCCTTCTTTGTTGTCGCCTCGGGGCGGATAGTAGTTGATCTTGACGACGTGCGTGAAATCGCCGTAGAGGCCGGGATAGACGTCGGGCTGGAAGATGTGTTCGAGGACCGAGAGTTTCGAAACTTCTTTTGATTTGAAATTTTCGGGATCGTCGAGGACCTCGCCATCGCGATTTCCGAGAATGTTTGTCGAATACCAGCCGTCGAGGCCGAGCATTCTGGATTTCAGGCCCGGGGCGAGAATGGTCTTCATCAATGTCTGGCCGGTCTTGAAATCTTTGCCGCAGATCGGCGTTCGGGTCTGGTCGGCGAGCTCGGTCAGAGCGGGAATATCGACCGTCAGATTTGGAGCTCCGTTGGCGAATGGGACGTTCGATTTGAGGGCGGCGTAGGCGTAGATCATCGACGGGGCGATACGTCCGTCGTCGTCGTACATTGCCTTTTCAAACGCGGCGAGCGAGGAGTGGACCTCGGATTCCTCGATATATATCTCGGTCGATGCCGCCCAGACCATGACCAAACGGTCGCAGTCGTTATCAGCCTTAAACTTTGCGATGTCAGCAATTAGCTGCTCGGCAAGGTCCATTTTGTTCTTGCCGGTTTTTACGTTTTCACCGTGGAGACGTTTTACGTAGTTTTGTTCGAAAACGGCGGCCATCGGTTTTAGCGATGCGAGCGGTTCCGAGACCTGGTTGAGCAGATCCTTGTCGAGCACGCCGGCGTTCATCGCGGCCTCGAAAGCATTATCGTGAAAGATATCCCACGCTCCGAAGACGATATCGTCGAGGCTGGCGAGCGGCACAAATTCGTTGATCTTAGGGCTGCGGTTGTCGGTGCGTTTTCCGAGACGGATCGTACCAAGCTGTGTTAGGCTGCCGACCGGCTCCGAGATGCCGCGTTTGATCGCCTCGACACCAGCCACCAGCGTCGTCGACACCGCACCTAAGCCGACCAACAAGACCCCAAGCTTCCCCGCCGCCGGAGCAATTTCCACGCCCTTTTCGATCATAATTTTCTCCAATCTTGGCAGAAGCCCGCACGGTAGTAAGGGCGTTTTTAGGCCCTCAGCAACACAAGCTATCTGATAGAAAAAGAATAGCTTTACCGCGATGTTTAGGCAAACTAGGAGTCCGTGCGTGTCCGTGGCCCGCGTGTCCGTAGCCCGCACGTGAGTAAGGGCTCGACTGCGGATGATGACAGTTGCTTTGGAAAGAGACCTTGCCGCAATAACAGCGGTCTCTATTGTTTGCGTTCGAGTGGTTGTTTGAGTTGAATTCATATTTCGTTGAGCCCTTACTTACGTGCGGGCTACGGACACGGTGGCTACGGACACGATCTGCACTAAAATCCCCAGCTTTTCTTGCTCTTGGCGGTGGCGAGGCCGAAGGCTAGTGAGACGGCGTCTATTTGGTCGTCGTGGGTGCCCATGGGGAACGAGGTGGTTTCGTTTAGGAATTCGTCGTTCCAAGGGCCGCGGATTAGATAGACCTTGCCTGCTTCGGCTAGGGCGAGCCATGGGAGTGCTCGCGCCATTTTGGGATCGGTGATCTTGATGCCGCGAAAAGCGCGTCCCTGGGCTTCACCGTTCTTTATGAGGTCCTGATGGATAGCGGGGCCGTGGCCGGCGAGTTCGATGCCGTGTTCGGTGTCGCGCTCGTTCCTGAGGCGTTCGGCCATGAAACGGCGAAGCTCAGGGTACTCGACCTGCCGCCGAAACATGTCGGCGATATACATATTGCCGTCTTTGTCGATCGCGACGCGGACGCTCGCCGAGAAATCGGCCTTTTCGCCCGCTGAAACGCCCGGATCGGTGCCGCGTTTCCATCGAAGATTCGGCGGCGCGGCCGAGATGATGTTGTTCTCGAACCATTTCCGCTTAAACATCCCGCCCTCAGCCGGCACCGGACGCTGCTGGTAAAGCGATGCGAATGAATAA
>JANLTF010000214.1:0-3479 GCA_031362825.1 Acidobacteriota bacterium
GACCTTTTCGGTCAGTCCTTGCGCGACCTTGAGAGCGACTTTTCGTGCCAAGTTGCCGACGGTTCGCTCAAGCTGTCGAACGCCCGCCTCACGAGTGTATCTCGCTGTGATCAGGTTGATCGCGTCGTCCGATACGGTCAATTGCTCCTCGGTCAAACCGTTTTCCGTTATCTGTCGCGGGATCAAGTACTGTTTGGCGATATTAAGCTTCTCGCGGTCGCTGTAACCGGCAAGCTGGATGATCTCCATTCGGTCGCGAAGCGGCATCGGGATCGGCTGTAGTTGGTTCGCCGTCGCGATAAAGAACACCTTCGACAGGTCGAACGGCAGATCGAGGTAATTATCGCGAAACGTATTGTTTTGCGCGGGATCCAAAATTTCGAGCAAAGCCGACGCCGGATCGCCGCGAAAATCGTTGCCGAGCTTGTCGATCTCGTCGAGCATCATCACCGGATTATTGACCGCAACGCGACGGAGCGACTGGATAATTCGCCCCGGCATGGCACCGACATAAGTCCGCCGATGGCCTCTAAGCTCAGCCTCGTCACGCATTCCGCCTAAGCTTATACGGTCGAATTCACGCCCCAAAGCCCTTGCGATCGAGCGTCCAAGCGACGTTTTACCGACTCCCGGCGGGCCGACGAACAGAATGATCGGGCTTTTCGAATCTGGCCGCAATTTGACGACGGCGAGCGATTCCAAGATACGTTCTTTTATGTCGTCGAGGCCGTAATGGTCTTCGTCGAGAACCTTGCGGGCTTCGTTGAGATCGAGTTTTTCCTCGCTCGCCGTTCGCCACGGCAGGTCGAGGATGTATTCGAGATATGTGCGGATGACGTGATAATCAGGAGCCGCTTGCGGCAACGCTTCCATTCGTTTCAGTTCACGCTCGGCCTCTTTGCGAACGTCATTGGGCAGATCGGCCTTTTCCAGGCGTTCGCGCATTTGAGCGGCCTCGGCCTGCTCGCCGCCTTCGTCGTCGCCAAGCTCCTTCTGGATGGCCTTCATCTGCTGGCGAAGCACGTAATCACGTTGCGATTTGTCCATCTCGCCTTGGGCTTCGGTCGCGATCTTCGAACGGATCTGCATGATCTCGACCTCGCGCGCAAGGGCGGCGTGCGTCAGCGTCAAAAGGCCGTCAACCGTCGAAGACTCGAGCATTTTCTGCTCGGTCTCAACGCCAAGATCGAGGACGGAAGCGAGAAAGTATGCGAGCTGCACAGGGTCTTCCTGCGACATCACGGCCATGCGGATCTCGGGCGGCACGTTTGGCAACAACGCCAAAGCCTCCTGGATCATGCCTTGGATATTGCGTTTGAGAGCCTCGATCTCTTCTTCGTCAACGCGTCGAAGCGGCGGCAGGACAGAGATCTTTGCCTTGAGAAAAGGCTGTTCGCCCGTCCATTCGGTGATCTCAAACCGGTCCATTCCCTGCACGATTAGCTGCATAATGCCTTCGTTGCGCATCATGCGTTTGATGTTGACGATGGTTCCGATCTGATAAAGATCGGCGGGAGTCGCATCGTCGCCGGTGACATTCTCCGTCTTGGTCGTGATACAGGCGATCAGCTTTTCCTCGGTCGCGAGAGCCGCCTCGACCGCCCGCGTCGAACGCTCACGCCCGACCGCCAACGGCACGACCGTCTCCGGAAACAGCGTCGTATTCTGCAAAGGCAAGACCGCGATCTCCAACGTCTGCGGCAGCGGTGTTTGTTCGGTTGTTGTTTCGTCAGCCATAAATTCCTTGAAACTACTTCTTACGCAGATTGATGATAAGCAGGCCGTTCTCAAATTCGTGTTCGATGGTCGCTCCTTCGATCGAGCCGGGGAAATTTAGTGTTTTTTCGAAGCTGCTGTACGTGATCTCCATCTGCTGGTACGAGACACCGGCGGCACACGAACGATCCTTTCGGCAGCCGGCGATGTAGAGCACGTTGCCCTGAATATCGATCTCGATGTCCTCGGGCGAAACCCCGGCGAGCTCGACCTTGACCAGCCAGCCGTCGGGCGTCTGATAAACGTCCGCCGCCGGATACCAAAGCCGCCCCGACTGCACCGTCTTAGACGAGCCGAGAAACTGAAAATGCCGATTCATTGATTTGGCCATGAATGTTGGTGAAAGTTTCGTTTGAATACCGCTGTCAGCTCGTCGCTGTTAGCTGACAGCTGGAATTTAACTCTTACTCCAGAACGCCGCGCCGCTCGAGATCTCTTCGAGAGTCTCGGCGATCTCGCGTTCGTCTTCCATCTCCAATGCGACGTCGGCCATTGAGATGATGCCGGCGAGTTCACCATTTGTTCCCACGACCGGGATGCGGCGGATCTGTTTGTCGCCCATGAGGCGGATCGCTTCGAAAGCGAAATCGTCGGGGCCGACGGTGAAAAGCTCGGTGGTCATCGCTTGTGAAACCGGCGCCTCGGCGTCTTTGCCCTCAGCAACGCACCGGACGACGATGTCGCGGTCGGTGACGATACCGATCAGCTTGCCCTCGTCAACGACCGGTACCGCGCCTACATCACCGTCGCGCATCATCGCCGCCACCTCGCGCAAAGGCATTGTGCTGGCGGCGGTTTTGACGGATTTCGTCATTATTTCGCTGCACCGCATACGTGAAATTGCCGCTTTATCAGCCTCGCTCATTTGATAGACTCCTGTACCGTTATTTTGTTCGACGGGCGAGAATAAAGCAAGGGAAAAGAGAATTGGCCGCGAAAAGGCACAGATGGCACAAAAAGAAATCTTTCCTTTTGCGTCTTTTGTGCCTTTTCGCGGCAATTATCTTCCGGTAATATTCTTGATCTTTCGCGCAAAGCGGAACGGGAAATTATCGCGGCGGAGAATTTCGGTGCGGTTTAGTTCGAAAAGATCGACGCGTTCATCGGTGCCGTAGACGGTCGAAAACGCGGCTATATAACCGGCGTCTTTTATCGCGGCCTTGGCATGATCGTTAAAAAATCCGGCAGGATAGGCGAAGGTACTGCAGTCGCGTTGGAGCAGGTTTTCGATATCCGCCTTTGATTCGAAGACCTCGTTTTCTATCTCCTCCGGTGTAATTCGGTCGAACAGCTTGTGGTTCATACTGTGCGATCCAAACTCGATGCCATAGGCCGCCATCTCGCGAACATCGTCGGCGGTGAGATGTTCGCGTTCACCTTCGCCATCCGCTGTGACCTGATCTGTAGTTCTGCCTAGGCACGAGGGAACGAGAAAGATCGTGGCTTTCGCATCGTATTTTTTGAGGATCGGAAAGGCGTGAATGTAATTATCCTTCCATCCGTCGTCGAATGTCAGACAGATCGATTTTTCAGGGCATCCGCCGTTTTCAACGTAAAACTTAACGATCTCGGATGCAGTAAAAAACTCATAGCCATGACGTTTGAGATACGAGATCTGCCTTTCAAACCTCGCCGGTGCCGTGTACGCACCGCGAATCTTGACGTCGGCGGTCGGCAGGTCGATCTTGTGATACGCAAGTACA